>NZ_RZSX01000708.1:0-3393 GCF_004023105.1 Mesorhizobium sp. M5C.F.Ca.IN.020.32.2.1
GCTATTTGCGCGACATCGGCACGCACATCCGCAATTTGCAGCGCTCGATCAACGACATGGAGGAACTGGTCGACTTCCAGTCCGAGCCGCTCGGTATCGAGGATGCGCCCGGCGCCAAACCGATCCGCATCACCGACGGTCGCATCAGCTTCGACAACGTCACCTTCCATTATGGCAGCCATCGACTGCCGCTCTATCGCGACTTTTCGGTGGATATCGCGCCGGGCGAACGCATCGGGCTGGTCGGCCATTCGGGCTCGGGCAAGACGACCTTCGTCAAGCTGATCCAGCGCCTTTACGACGTGAACGCGGGAACGATCCTGATCGACGGCCAGGATATTGCTGGGGTGGCGCAGGCATCGCTGCGCGGGCAGATAGCCATCGTCCAGCAGGAGCCGATTCTGTTCCACCGGTCGCTGGCCGAAAACATCGCCTATGCCCGGCCGAGCGCCACGCAAGCCGAAATCGAGCACGCAGCACGGCTGGCAAGTGCGCACGACTTCATCGTCGGCCTGCCGAAGGGTTACCGCACGCTGGTCGGCGAACGCGGCGTGAAACTATCGGGCGGCGAGCGCCAGCGCGTGGCGATCGCGCGGGCTTTCCTCGCCGACGCGCGGATCCTCATTCTGGACGAGGCGACATCCAGCCTGGATTCGGAATCGGAGGTGCTGATCCAGCAGGCGATGGAGCGGTTGATGGTTGGCCGCACAACGCTCGTCATCGCGCACCGGCTTTCGACGGTACGGGCGCTGGACAGGCTTCTGGTGTTCGATCGCGGCCGCATCATCGAAGAGGGTTCGCATGACCAACTGATCCGGCTGCAGGGCGGCATCTACCGCCGGCTGTTCGAGCGCCAGGCGCTCGAATTGACCAAGGGGCTGGCGATCTGACGCTTACAGCGCCGCGTGTCTTAATGGACGCGCGGCGCTGCTGCCTTTTCATCGCCCTCGTCATGTTCTATGTCTGCGGCCAAGCGCGGGGGCGTGTCTTGTCAACAGCAAAACCATCCGGTACGCCCCGTTCATGACAGTTACCGTCCGTTTCGCCCCTTCACCCACCGGCCGCATTCATATCGGCAATGCGCGCACTGCGCTGTTCAACTGGCTGTTCGCCATGAACAACAAGGGCCGCTTCATCCAGCGTTTCGACGACACCGACGTCGCCCGCTCGACGCAGGAATTCTCCGACGCCATCCTCTACGACCTGCATTGGCTGGGCATCTTTCCCGACGCCACGGAGTACCAGTCACGGCGCTTCGAGATCTACGATGCGGCGATGGAGAAATTGAAGGCGGCGCGCCTCCTCTATGCATGTTATGAAACACCGGAAGAGCTCGATCTCAGGCGCAAGGTGCGCCGCACGCGCGGCCTGCCGCCGGTCTACGGCCGCGAAGCGCTGACGCTGACCCCTGAGCAGATCGCCGAATACCAGTCCGATGGTCGGCGGCCGCATTGGCGCTTCCTCCTGCCCAATTTCACCAGCGATCCTCTGCAGCCGGAGCGCACCGAAATCCACTGGAACGATCTGGTGCGCGGCGTGGAGACCGTCGACCTTGCCTCGCTTTCCGACCCGGTTCTAATGCGCGAGGACGGCACCTATCTCTATACTCTGCCCTCGGTGGTCGATGACATCGAGATGGGGATCAGCCATGTCATCCGTGGCGACGACCACGTCACCAACACGGGCGTGCAGATCGCGCTGTTCCAGGCACTGGGTGCCGAGCCGCCGGTGTTCGGCCACCACAATCTGTTGACCACTGCATCGGGCGAAGGCCTGTCGAAGCGGAGCGGCGCGCTGTCCATCGAGAGCCTACGCGAGACCGGCATCGAACCGATGGCCGTTGCCTCGCTGGCCGTGCTTGTCGGCACGTCGGAAAACGTAGTGGCGGTGCCTGATATGACCGAGCTTGCCCGGCGCTTCGATCCGGCCGCGACGTCGAAATCCGCCGCCAAATTCGATCCGGACGAGCTCTTCGTGCTCAACCGCACACTGCTCCACCATATGCCGTTTTCCGAGGCGCGCGACCGGCTGATCGTGCTCGGCATTTCCGGCGAAAAGGCCGAGCCCTTCTGGCTGGCGGTGCGCGGCAATCTCGACAGGCTGGCCGATGCAGCAATCTGGTGGCGCACACTTCGCCACGGCCCGCAGGAGCAGCCGGACTTTTCCGACGTCGACCGCGATTTCCTGCGCCAGGCGTTCGACCTTTTGCCGGAAGACCCCTGGAACGGGTCGGTCTGGAAGGAGTGGACGGGCAGGATCAGGGAAGCGACCGGCCGCAAGGGCAAGGCGCTGTTCATGCCGCTCAGGCTGGCGCTTACGGGGCAGCCTTCGGGGCCGGAGCTTGCAGATCTGTTGCCGCTGCTGGGTCGGGAAGGAACGTTGGCCCGACGACCCTGACCTTGCGCCGTCCCGGCGGCGGCAAAGTCGTCGGCGAGGGTTTGACGGCGAGGCGGTTGATGGCTTCGCGATCGCGCCCGCCTTCGACATTTGCCAAAGTCTCGGGGTCGGCGCCTTGATCGGCTTTGGCGACAGGCACCGGAATGAGCGGCTTGGACTCCACATCGGCCTCGGTCTGTTCCGGGCTTGGCGGATTGCCGGCAATGATCTCGAAATTCTGTGCAGCGTTGCAGCCGCAGGCCGGCGGGCGCAACGTTTCGGGCTGCTTGTAGAGATAGGCGGTCGGCAGTTCGCTGTAGGGCCTGCCGGTTACCGAAGACGTCATGTCAGCCGAGTCGTCGCCAATGCCGCGCGTATAAAACACCTGCATCTCGGTGCCGGGGCAACTAGAATCGCAGTTCTTCTGGTCGCGCTCGAAATCGCCCAGCGAGGCGGCATTCGACATCGGGAAGAAATAGCCGTCGCAGGTGCGCACGCACATTGTGCGGAATTCGCCGCCAAGGCGTGGCAGGTCCATGCCGTCGGGCTGATTGATCATGGTGCGGACACCGCGCTCTTCGTCGGGATCGCTCGGCTCGTCCAGCGCATCGGGGTGATTTGTGGCGTCGCCCAAAAGCCGATCGAGCAGGCTTTCTTCGCCGTTTTCACGGCTCGCTTCGAGGACAGGAGCACGCCTCGAAGGCACGACGCTGTCGCGACAGCCATTGGCGTCGAGTGAGGCCAATATGCGTGCGCGATCGCGGCGCGAGCCGCCGCCGGCGAGCTGCGCGCGCTTGACCTGCAGGGCATCGAGATTGGCGTTCATGCGGTCGAGCGTGGCCTCGAGTGCGGCGCAAGCGTTGCGATTGCGGCCGAGCAGCGAAAAGCCGCAGCCGGCGCTGTCGGACTGGCGGCTTACCTTGGAAATCTGCTCCCGCTGCCGCACGATCGCATCATCGTATTTCCTGAGCAGGGCCGGTTTGCCGCCGCCACCGCGCGAAACGGTCGCGAGATCGG
>NZ_RZSX01000709.1:0-3371 GCF_004023105.1 Mesorhizobium sp. M5C.F.Ca.IN.020.32.2.1
ATATTATACCACGCCGCTTTCGCTGGTGGCGTTGAAGGACAGCGATATTGCCTCGACCGAACCCGCCGCACTCGCCGGCAAGACAGTCGGCGCTCAGGCTTCGACCACCCAGGCCGACTATGCCCAGGACGTCTATAGCAAAGCCGGCGCCGAGGCGAAGCTCTATCCGACCCAGGAGGAGGCGGTCGCCGACCTGATGAACGGCCGTCTCGATGCCGTCCTTTCAGACAAATTCGTGCTGATGGACTGGATGAAGAAGTCGAGCGACGGCTGCTGCAAGATGGTCGGCGACGTCAAGGGCACCGAGACCGAAGCCGGTATCGCCGTGCGCAAGGAAGACAATGCGCTGCGCGAGAAGCTCAACGCCGCGATCGATGCGATCGTCGCAGATGGCACCTACAAGAAGATCCAGGCCAAATATTTCGATTTCGATATTTATTGAGGCTGCCAATCTCCCCCCTTGAGGGGGAGATGGCCGGCAGGCCAGAGGGGTCGCTGCGCGTAAAGTGCCAACGCCGTTCCGCCACGGGAGACGGCGTTCGCGCTTTATGTGAGACGACCCCCTCTGTCACATTCGGCGACATCTCTCCCTCAAGGGAGATCACACAATCAAAGCGCCTTCACCGCCACCGTCACCGGTTGCTCGATTTCAAGCGGGTTGCGCAGCGGCAGGCCAAAATCCTTGGCCTCGATCTCGAACACGTCGCCGGCTTCGGTCCTGATGCCGTCGGCGAAGGACAGTGTCGCCGTGCCGAACATGTGCACATGAACGTCGCCCGGCTGGCGGAAGGCCGAATATTTGAAGTGGTGATGTTCGAGATTGGCGATGGTGTGCGACATGTTCGCCTCGCCCGACAGGAACGGCTTTTCCCACAGCAGCTTGCCGTCGCGGAGGATGCGCGAGGTACCCCTGACGTCGGAGGGCAGGTCGCCGATCAGGATTTCCGGCCCGAACGAAGCGTTGCGCAGCTTGGAATGCGCGAGGAAAAGATAGTTCACGCGCTCGGTGATATGGTCGGAAAACTCGTTTGACAGTGTGAAGCCGACGCGGAACGGGACGCCGTCGTCGCCGATGACATAGATGCCGGCGACTTCCGGCTCCTCGCCTGCATCCTGGGCGAAAGCGGGCGACAGAAGTGCCGCACCGGGCGCCACCGCCATGGTGCCGTTGCCCTTGTAGAACCATTCTGGCTGCACGCCCGTCTGGCCCTTGGCGGGCTTGCCGCCCTCCAGCCCCATGCGGAACATCTTCATGGAATCGGTGAGCTGCTCTTCGCGATCGGCATCGAGTTTCTTGTGCATGGCATCGCGGGTCGCGGCGGAGCCGAGATGCGTCAGCCCGGTGCCGGTGAGATGAAGATGCGCCGGGTCGGGATGGTTGATCGGCGACAACAGCCGCCCCTTCTTGTATGCGGCATCGAGGTCGACCGCTTCACCGAAGCCTTTGCGCTCGATGAGGGCGACAAGTCCGGTGCCGGTGCGCGCGGCCTCCATCGCCAGCGAATAGACGCTGCGGGCGCCGTTGATGATCCGGGTCTTGCCGCCGTTGCGGGCAATGACGCGGATGGTCTCTGCCTCGTCGAGGATCTGGGAGATCAGCATGATGTACCCTCTCTCAATTGCCTGTGGCCTAGCTGCCGGGTTGGCAAACCTTGACCAGCGCGGCTCGGATGATATCCGCGCCACTGGTGAACTCTTCGTCCGGATTGCGCTCGCGGGCCCGGTCCCCTTGGGGGACTTCTTTGCGCCGCCCGGCAGCGCCGCGATGTGACCCGTGCCTCCTAAAAGCGCGCCGCGTTTGAAACGCGGCCCGCTTTAATCCTTGTTGTCATGCATGCCGTTGTCCCAACACGCTGCACACGTTTGGCGACATGCATGAGTCCCTCGCCCTCAAGCCTTGTTCTTGTTGTAGACGTCGAAGACCACGGCGCCGAGCAGCACCAGGCCCTTGACCACCTGTTGCCAATCGACATTGACGCCCATGATCGACATGCCGTTGTTCATGACGCCCATGATGAAACCGCCCACCACCGCGCCTATAACTTGACCGACGCCGCCCATCGCCGAAGCGCCGCCGATGAACACAGCGGCGATGACGTCGAGCTCGCTGCCGAGGCCGGCCGCCGGCACCGCCTGGCCAAGGCGCGCCGCAATGATCAGCCCGCCGAGCGCCGAGAGCACGCCCATATTGATGAACACCATCAGGGTCAGCCGCTCGGTCTTGATACCCGATAGCTGAGCCGCCTTGGCATTGCCGCCCATTGCGTAGATACGGCGGCCGACCGTCATGCGTTTGGTGACGAAGACGAACAGCGCGATCAGCACGCCCATCACTACGAGAACGATTGGCAGACCTCTGTAGGTGGCGAACTGGTAGACCAGAAAAAGCGCCAGAGCGCTGGTCACCAGGGTCTTGACGACGAACAGCGTGAAGGGTTCGGCTTCGTAGCCATGCCGCTCGCGGCTGCGCCGTGCCCTGAGCCCGAAATAGGCATAGGCGAGCACGGCAACGAGGCCGATCACGATCGTCGTCATGTGCAGCGTTAGCCCGCTGCCGACGATGGTCTTGCCGGCGGCGTTCACGACCGGCGGGATCAGCGTCAACGGGCCGATCACGTCCGGGATGAAGCCGGAACTGAGCGCCTTGAAGCCGGCTGGAAGCGGCCCCACGGAGGACCCGCCACCCAGCAGCGCTTGGCAGATGCCGCGGAAGATCAGCATCCCCGCCAGCGTGACGATGAAGCTCGGTATTCGGTGATAGGCGATCCAGTAGCCTTGTCCCGCGCCGATCGCGCCGCCGATGATCAGGCAGATGATCGACACCACCAGCGGATTGCTGAAAGGGCCGAGCGGCCAGATGACCATCATCATCGCCGCTAGCGCGCCGATGAAACCGGCGACGGACCCGACGCTGAGATCGATATGGCCGGAGACGATCACCAGCAGCATGCCCAGCGCCATCACGATGATGAAGCTGTTCTGCTGCACCAGGTTACTCAAGTTCACCGGCTTGAACAGCGTTCCGGACGTCGTGTACTGGAAGAATACCATGATGGCGATAAGCGCCAGGATTAGGCCGTATTCGCGCAGGTTGGTGACCAGCGCCGAGACGGCAACGCGCGGCCCCTGCTGCACATCTTCGGCGACGCCGCTTTTCGGGACGGGAGCGCTTTCGGTGCTCATGATGCTTTTCCTTCTCCGCGAACGATGGCGCGCATGATCTTTTCCTGGCTGGCGTCGCTCGCCGCCATTTCGCCGACAATACGTCCTTCGTTCATGACATAGATGCGGTCGGTGATGCCGAGCAGTTCGGGCATCTCCGACGAGATGACGATGATCGCCTTACCCTCCGAGGCGAGACGCGCGATGAT
>NZ_RZSX01000070.1:0-12823 GCF_004023105.1 Mesorhizobium sp. M5C.F.Ca.IN.020.32.2.1
GCACTGACGTCGTCGATGCCTGCCGGCCGCCATTGCGGCGTCGAGCCCTTGTCGATGATGGCAGCGCGGATGCCTTCGTAGAAATCGTGGCCGGCTAGCATGCGGTTGAGGATGCGGAATTCCATCCGCATGCACTCGTCCATCGATAGCGTCAGCCCGGCGTTGATCTCGCGCCAGGCGACATGCAGACCGGTCGGCGAGCGGGTGCGGATCGTCGCCAGGGTCTTTGCCGCGAACGCATCGGCTGGTGCGGCGCGCTCCAGGCTGCCGATGACGTCACCCAGCGACGTTTGCGCGAAATGCCGGACGATCGCTTCCAGCGTCCGACTGTCAGTCTCGCGGCGGGCCGGGACGGAAAAGCCGCGCAGCGCCGATTCCGGGTCGCCGGTCGCGACCAGCCGGTCGAGAAAACCGGACTGGTCCTGCGCCTTGATCGTATGCGTCGCCAGGCCCGACCACAAAGCGTCGCCATAGCGGATGCGGTTTCCGGTCAGGGCCAGATACATGCCGAAACTGCCGCCAAGGTTCGGCAGGAGATGACTGGCGCCGACATCCGGGAAAAAGCCGATGCCGACTTCCGGCATGGCGAATTGGGCGTTTTCGGTTAGCACCCGATGCGAACCGTGGAACGAGATGCCGACGCCGCCGCCCATGACGATGCCGTCGATCAGGGCGACATAGGGTTTTTTGAACCGCGCGATGCGGGCGTTCAGCCGGTATTCGTCGGCGAAGAAATCGACCGGCGGCTTTCCCGCCCGGCCGGCCTCGTAGATGTGGAGGATGTCGCCGCCGGCCGAAAACGCCCTGCCCTCGGCCTTGACGGCGACGACGTCGACGCCGTCGTCCCGCTCCCAGGCGCGCAGCGCCTTGTCGAGCGCCTTGACCATGCGGTGGGTGACGGCATTGAGCGCTTGCGGCCGCGTCAGCGTGACGATGCGGGCCCTGTCCAATCGTTCGAAGCGGATCTCGTCGCTGCCGCCAAAATCCATCGCCTGACATTCCCTCCCCTGCGCCGCCGGGACTGAAGTGCTAAAGCGTGGCGCATGGGTGCGTCAATGCCAAGGTCAATCCTGTCCTGTAACGGTCAGCCGGATTTGGCATACCGATATCCAGGTAATGCCAGCCTGGCACAATCGTGGCGCATTGGTCAGCGGCGGAAGCTCGTGGTAAAAGCTGCCGATCCCGGAGTTTTCGCGATGAACAAATTCACCCCAGCAAAGCCTGCCGGCGCGCGCAGCGTCGACGAGATCACCGGCAGCCGCCGTTTGCGCCGCATGCGCAAGGCCGACTGGTCGCGCCGCCTCGTCCAGGAGAACCGGCTCTCCGTCGACGACCTGATCTGGCCGATCTTCGTCGTCGATGGGAAGAATATCCGCGAACCGATCGCCGCCATGCCCGGCGTCTTCCGCCTGTCGCTCGACCTTGCCGTCAAGGAGGCCGAGCGCGCGGCAAAGCTCGGCATTCCGGCGATCGCCACCTTCCCGAATGTCGCGCTCGGCCTGCGCGACCAGACCGGCTCGCATATCCTCGATCCGGAAAACATCATCAACCGCGCCACGCGCGCCATCAAACACGCGGTGCCAGAGATCGGCATCATCACCGACGCAGCGCTCGATCCCTTCACCTCGCACGGCCACGACGGCATCTTGCGCGACGGCATCATCGTCAACGACCAGACCGTGGAGCAGGTCACTGCGGCTGCCGTCATCCAGGCGGCGGCCGGCGCCGATATCATTGCCCCTTCCGACATGATGGACGGCCGCATCGGCGCCATCCGCGACGCGCTCGACGCCAATGGTTTTCAGGATGTGGCGATCATGTCCTACGCGACGAAATTCGCCTCCGCTTTCTACGGGCCCTATCGCGAGGCGGTCGGCACCGCCGGCCTGCTCAAGGGCGACAAGAAGACCTACTATCTCGACCACGCCAATTCCGACGAGGCCGTGCGCGAGGCCGAGCAGGACCTCGCCGAGGGCGCCGACATGCTGATGGTCAAGCCCGGCCTGCCCTATCTCGACATCATCCGCAGGCTGAAGGACGAATTCCGGATGCCGACCTTCGCCTATCAGGTGTCGGGCGAATATTCGATGATCAAGGCGGCTGCCGCCAATGGCTGGATCGACGGCGACAAGGCGATGTTGGAATCGCTGCTAGCCTTCAAGCGCGCCGGCTGCGACGGCATCCTCACCTATTTTGCGCCCGAAGTGGCGGCGATGCTGGAGGGGTAGCATCCCCTTCAGCCGAACATGGGTTCGCGGCGCGAACAATAGCCGGCGATCCGCTTCGACATACAGGACAATTTCAGTTTCCGGCCGGTGAAACGCAGCGAGAGTCGCCTGGCCCTTCGCTTTCGCCTTGCCGTGTTCCAAACACCGCTTGCAAATCGCAATCAGTTAAGCTACCAATAACTGATTGCATAACGCAACTGGTTATCGAGGAGGCTCTCATGTCCAAACTTCGCGTCAACGCTTTCACCCTGTCGATCGACGGCTTCGGGGCCGGTCCTGACCAGGATCTCAGCAATCCTCTCGGTGTCGGCGGAGAAGATCTGCACAAATGGATGGTCGGCACCCGCACATTTCGTCAGATGGTTGGCAAGGAGGGCGGCACCATGGATACCGACGAGGCGTTCACCGTGCGCAGCTTCGAAAATGTCGGCGCCTGGATCCTGGGCCGCAACATGTTCGGCCCGATCCGCGGCGAATGGCCTGACGAGAACTGGAAAGGCTGGTGGGGCGACAATCCACCATACCACGTACCGGTCTTTGTGCTGACCCACCATCCACGCGACCCTATTGTGATGGAAGGCGGCACGACTTTCCATTTCGTCACCGACGGCATCCACTCGGCGCTGGAACAGGCGAAGGCGGCGGCCGGCGGCAAGGATGTTCGGGTCGGCGGCGGCGTCGCCACCATCCGGCAATATCTGCAGGAGAAGCTGATTGACGAGATGCACCTGGCGGTGTCGCCGCTGCTGCTCGGCAATGGTGAGAACCTTTTTGCCGGCCTCGACATGCTCAAGCTCGGCTATCAGTGCACCGAACAGGTGGCGACGCCGCTTGCCACGCACGTCATCATCAAGCGGGCTTAGCGGCACTTCTGCAACGTTGGTGATTGGCGAAAGCCCATTTCTCCCCGTCACTATACGGGGAGAAATGCGCGGCAGTGCAAAGAGGGGCGGCGCGATCGATCGAAGATTGCGTCAGAATGAGCTTGGCCCACGCAGTAACTTGGCCGGGTTCAACTGCCGAGGTCGGCGCCGCCCCTCATCCGCCGGCCGGCACCTTCTCCCGGTATACTGACGGGGAGAAGGGAACCCTGCCTCAATACTTCTCCGGTACATACAGCTCGCGCGGCAGCACCTGGCGCTCGTATTCGGGATTGAAGACGCGGTCGGGCAGCGTGATCTCTTCGTGCGGCACTTCTTCATAAGGCATCTGCTTGAGGAGATGATCGATGCAGTTCAGCCGCGCCCGCTTCTTGTCGTTGCCTTCGACGATGAACCAGGGGGCTTCGGGAATGTTGGTGCGGGCGAACGTCTCTTCCTTGGCCTTGGTGTACTGCTCCCAGCGCACGCGCGACTGCAAGTCCATCGGCGACAGCTTCCACTGCTTCATCGGATCATGGATGCGCATCTGGAAACGCATCTGCTGCTCCTCGTCGGTGATGGAAAACCAGTATTTGACCAGCGTGATGCCGGAGCGGACGAGCATGCGCTCGAACTCCGGCACGTCGCGAAAAAACTCCTCGACCTGATCCGGTTCGGCAAATCCCATCACCTTTTCGACGCCGGAGCGGTTGTACCAGGAGCGGTCGAACAGCACGATCTCGCCGCCTGCCGGCAGATGCGGGACGTAGCGCTGGAAATACCATTGCGACTTTTCGCGTTCGGTCGGCGCCGGCAAGGCTACGACGCGGCAGATGCGCGGATTGAGGCGCTGGGTGATGCGCTTGATGACGCCGCCCTTGCCGGCCGAATCGCGGCCCTCGAAAACCACGACCAGCTTCTTCTTGTGATATGCCACCCAGGACTGCAGCTTGATCAATTCGGATTGCAGCGTGATCAGGTCGCGAAAATATTGCTGGCGATCCATCGAGGGCGGATGCGCTTTCTTGTAGATCTTGGCGATCTCCAGCGACACCGCCGGTTCCGACATTTCCAGCTCGTAATCTTCGTCAAGCGTGTCGGCGAGCTCCGCCTCCAGCCAGTCCTTGGCAGGAGAATTCTGTTTTGCTTCGGTCATTTATGCTGCTCCGCGTGCGAGCCCCTGTCGGCGTCCGGCCTGCCGGCCAAGACCGAACACCTTGAGCCGACTTGCATACAGGCCGGCAATGACGGTTTTATTGCAGCCGGCCTGTGTGCCGGTCGCGCAAATCCGTGAGATGTGATCGATCGGCCTCCATGGCATGCACGACAAGCGGCTCGAATTGTCCTACAAATGCCAGGCTCCCCTCGGGCGGCCTTCGAAGCAGCCCTTCTCAACGCAATTGCGAGGATCTGACATGGAATACCGCACTCTCGGCCGTTCCGGGCTGAAGGTTTCGACGCTGACCATGGGCACCATGACCTTTGGCGGCGCCGGCGCATTTTCGGCGGTCGGCAAGACCGATCTCGACGAGGCGCGCCGGATGATCGACCTCTGCATCGATTCCGGCATCAATCTCATCGACACCGCCAATGTCTATTCGAACGGGCTTTCGGAAGAGATCATCGGCGAAGCGCTCGGCGGCAAACGCAAGGGCGATGTGCTGATCGCCTCCAAGGCGCGAATGCGGATCGGCACGGGCCCCAACGACGAAGGGCTGTCGCGCTACCATCTGATCCGCGAGTGCGAGAAGAGCCTGAAGCGCCTCAGGACCGACGTCATCGACATCTATTTCCTGCACGAATGGGACGGCACAACGCCGCTCGAGGAGACCATCGCCGCGCTCGACACGCTCGTCAGCCAGGGCAAGGTCCGTTATGTCGGCTGTTCCAACTATTCCGGCTGGCAAGTGATGAAGGCGCTGGGGATCAGCGACCGCCAGCACCAGCCGCGCTTCGTCACCCAGCAGATCCACTACACGCTGGAAGCACGCGAAGCCGAATATGAACTGCTGCCGATCTCGGTCGACCAGGGGCTTGGCGTGTTGGTGTGGAGCCCGCTCGCCGGTGGACTGTTGTCCGGCAAATACCACCGCGACCAGGCCACCTCCCGCCAGCTCAGCGGCTGGACGGAACCGCCGATCCGTGATGAGGACCGGCTGTGGCGGATCGTCGATGTGCTTGCCTATATCGGCAAGAGCCATGGCGTCTCGGCAGCGCAGGTGGCGCTTGCCTGGCTGCTAGGCCGGCCGGCCGTCAGCTCGCTGGTGATCGGCGGACGGACCGAAGCGCAGTTCAAGGACAATATCGCCGCTGCAAGCCTGGTGCTGACCAGCGATGAGCGCGCACGCCTGGACGCTGTGAGCCGCCCGCCCGTTCTGTATCCCTACTGGCACCAGCAATTCACGGCAAAGGACCGGTTTGGTCCGGCCGATCTGGTTCTTGACCGGGAAGATATCTGACAACGGTCCTGATCAGGTCGAATGTCGCCGCGGGTTAGCCTGAGATAAAACGCCAGACCTCGGGATCAGGCTCGATCTGGCCGCTGAGCACGAAGTACTTGTAGAGCACGAGCAAGCAGATCGCCTGCTCGGCCCCTTCGTCGGCGAACTTGCGGCAATAGGCGTTGGCGGCGGCAACGATGCGCTCGGCCTCAGTCGGATGACGTTCGAGATATTGCACCCGCTCGGCAAGATCCGTGAAATCAGGTTCGAGCGGCACATAGTGAACATCGGCCACGAGTTCGCTTTCGGCGAACCATGTCTCATACGTCGGCGGCGGCATCAGGCACAGCGAATTCGAACTCATGATCCATTTTAGGTTGGTCGCCACATCGTTGCCTTCGAGCGAAAATGATATAGCGACAGCGCCGCTGCTGATCGATGCTCAGATAAGATTTGCGATATTCCGGCGCTGCCGTCGGTTTGGGCGTGCCGACATCGCAAAAGGGCAGATCGCGCGCGGCCTCAAGAAGCAAGGTCCTTATCGGGTTGTTGAGCTCGCCGCGCCACACCGCAACCGGAAGCTTGTCAGCGAAGGCTACATCGTCGGCGGGCATGTGGAAGTGGCGGAACTTGTTGAGCTTGAACAGGACCCCATTCCTGTTGTCGCCGGCGATCGGCCGATCCTTGACGATCGACGGCATCGCAGGCACTTCAATGACGTCGCCGAATTCGAAGTCGATGCGCAAATCGGGATCGAAGTAGCGGGCAAATTCCTTCAGATCGTAGTAATACATGCTCCGGCCTCTCGGCAGCCGGCTGACCGGCACGGCGCCGGCGCTCGGCGCGAAAGGGTCCTGCAACCTATTGTAATAATTGAGACGCGCGCGGACCGATCCATCCGGAGGCCTGGCCTGATCGAGCAGCCCGGCGAGCCTGCGGCGGAACAGCGCCTGCGGTGCAACATCGCGTACGGCATTGCGCGCATAGTAGAATAGCTTCTGTACGTTTCTTTGAAGGGTGGCCATCGGTCACTTGATAAAAAGTCGGCTTGTGATTTGCCCCCGGGCCCCTCCTACACCATTGTGCCGACCTTCTTGCAAGCCACAGAACCGTGTTCAGCTAGCCTGCCGGCTGTGTATGGAGCCGATCGCTCTTTGCGGTGTTGTGTTTGGAGCCCAATGCTCCTAGGCAGGGCTAAGAACCTTGGGATTGTGAAAGGAAGAGATATGGCGCGAGCACCGAATTATGGCCAGGAACGCAAGGAACGCGACCGGCAGAAGGCCGCCAAGAAGGCGGAAAAGCAGGCGGCCAAGGTGGCAGCCAAGGAACGTTCGAAACCCGAAGACGAGACCACGTCCGAGACCGAAACGGAAACGGCAGAGTAAAACGCTCCGGCCCGCGAGGCGGATCGGATTTGGCCTAGGAATCCCGCTGCGTCTTCAGGCCGGCGCCTTGTCGCTGACGAACAAGTTCACCTCGCGCGCGGCGGCGATGAAGGCGCGCCTTGCGGTCATCGCCGGTTTGTCGCCGGCCAGCGCATCATGGCAGGCCTGCAGCGCTTCGCGATGCTTTGGACTGCGCTTGCCGGGCCAGCTGTTGAGGAGGTAATCGGAAGCCTCGCGGACGGTACGCAAGAGCTGAGTGGTTCCCTCCGCGCCCGACTTGACGGTCACGGGTGTTTCAAATCGGTTGTTTTCCATCGCCGCTCTTATGCCATCGGCGCCCGCGAAGCGAGGGCGAAAGTGGTTGCCTCCGCAATCACGCCGCGACGACGGCAAATCCCCTGGCGCGCAGGCCGCGGCGGTCATTGTGCAATGACATCACCAGCCGGTCGCGGCTGCCGACGATATGGGCCGAAAGCCGCCGTGCCGCCTCATCGGCATCGCCGGTCCGCACCGCTGCCAGAATGGCACGGTGTTGGGCCCAGGCACGCCCGAGTGCCGCCTCGTCGCGCACCTCCAGCCAACGGGCGCGTGACAGGCGCGTCATGGCATCGCGAACCGCCCTGAGCAGGAACTCGTTGCCGGACAGGCGTGCCAGCTTGATGTGAAAATCCATGCCGACGCGATGCCATTCCTCGCGCGGGGTGCCGGCGTCACAGGAGTCCAGCATCGCCTCGATGACGTCGACGGCGCTCCTCTCCTCCAAGGCACAAGTCAGCTTGACCGCCGCCACCTCGACCGCCTCGCGGTAAACGGCGATCTGCTCGAGCTCGGTGAGGTTGATCGGCGATACCGTCCAGCCGCGCCCGTCGCGGCAGACCAGACCTTCCGTCTCGAGCCGCAGCAATGCTGCCCTGACCGGCGTACGCGAGGCCCCGAAGCGGCATTCGATCCAGCGCTCCGTCAGCCGCTCGCCCGGGCCGATCTCGAGGCCGAGGATCATTCCGCGAAGGTGTTTTTCGACACTCTGCATCTGCGACATGGTGTTCCGTTCTGGCTAATTGTTCTGGATATCTGGTCGCTGCTCAGCGTTGAGAGCGCCGCATTGACAGCCGTCGAGCTTGCGTCCATGACGGATACCAATTTGGTATCCCACAACGGTATCTGCAGCAAGCCGCCGACAGACTTGCCGGACAGGACAGGCCATGCCGCAAGACGCCACCCCTGCCACGCAAGGCGCCCACAACATCCACTGGCGCCGCAATCTCGCCGTGTGCTTTGCCGGCTCGTTCAGCACGCTTGTCGCGATGACGCTGCTGTTGCCCTTCCTGCCGCTTTACGTCGAGCAGTTGGGTGCCGAGGGGCACGCGGCGATCGTGCAGTGGTCCGGCATCGCCTATGGCGCGACGTTCTTCGCCGCCGCGCTGGTGGCGCCGCTGTGGGGACGGCTGGGCGACCGCTACGGCCGCAAGCTGATGCTGGTGCGTGCCAGTTTCGGCATGGCCGTCTGCATGTCGCTGACCGGCATGGTGGAGACTGTCTGGCAATTGGTGCTGCTGCGCCTGCTGATCGGTTTCGCCGGCGGCTATTCCTCGGGCTCGACCATTCTCGTCGCCATGCAGACGCCGAAGGACCGGTCAGGCTGGGCGCTTGGCGTGCTGTCGGCCGGCATCACCGCAGGCGCCCTCGTCGGCCCCCTGCTCGGCGGCGCGCTGCCGCCTTTGATCGGCATCCGCGCAACCTTCCTGCTCGCCGGCGGCGTCATTTTCCTGGCGTTCCTGGCAACGACTTTTCTCATCGAGGAGAACCCTCGCCCGGTAGCCGACAAATCAGCATCGACTGAGAAGCCGAAACGCGGCTGGTCGCAAATCTCGGACAAGCGCCCGGTGGTCGCCATGCTGGCGACCGGCACGCTGTTGAGCTTCGCCACAATGTCGATCGAGCCGATCATCACGGTCTACGTCCAACAGCTCATAGAGGATCAAAGCCGCGTCACGCTGATCTCCGGCGTCGTCATGTCGGCGGCAGCACTTGGCGCCATTCTGTCGGCCTCGCGTCTCGGAAAACTCGCCGACCGCGTCGGCCATTGGAACGTCATCATTGGGGCGCTTGCCGTCTCGGCACTGCTGCTCATCCCGCAAGCCTTCGTCACGCAGGGCTGGCAGCTCGTCGGCCTGCGTTTCCTGATGGGGCTGGCGCTTGGCGGTCTTTTGCCCTGCATCACCAGCGTCATCCGCCACAATGTTCCGGACGGCGTCGGCGGCAATGTGCTCGGGCTATCGATCTCGGCGCAATATGTCGGACAGGTCGCCGGACCACTGCTCGGCGGCTTCGTCGGCGGTCATTTCGGGATGAGCGCGGTGTTTCTCGGCACATCCGTGCTGATGGCAGGCGGAGCTGCGTATAACTGGGTGGTCCAGTCGCGACGCGCGCGCGACATGCTGGTGCAGGCGGGCAAGTCGTGACACCGTTCGCGAGCTATCATTACTTGACGGAGACCAGAGACATGAGCACGGCCGAGCAGCCAGCAAGCGGCAGTGGCCGCATTCTCATTTTCACCGGCGGCCTGTGCGGCGCGGCCGGCGTGGCACTCTCCGCCGCGGCCGCGCACCTGGGCGGCGCTTTCGTCGGCGCGGCCGCGTCCTTCCTGCTCATGCATGCGCCGGTCTTTCTTGCCGTCGGCCACGTCGGCGCAAACCGGATCCTGCGAAGCGCAAGCCTTGTCCTTCTTGTCGGGCTTGTATTGTTCTGCAGTGATCTCCTCGCCCGTGACTTTCTCGGCTCGCGGCTTTTCCCGATGTCGGCGCCGATCGGCGGCACCCTGCTCATCGCCGGCTGGCTGGCGGTTGCAGCCTCGGCGCTCATGCGCCCGCGCTCCTGAGATGGCGCTTGCGGGCAAACGGCCGGGGCCCGTTTCCGCCAAACGACGATCAGTCAGACGATGACCAATCCTGCCGTTCGGGCCGGACCGGCAGGTCGCGATTGCGTGCACCCGGCTTGGTCAGGCGGCGCCGCTCCGGCCTATCGATGGCCGGCGAGATGCCCCAATAGTTGCGATAGATGTCTTCGAACAGATGATTGATCGGATGCATGGCTAGGCTCCCTTTTTGACTTGAATCGATCCAATCGAGAGACCCGAAAATGCCGTGCCGATCAGCTCCGCTTGCGCTCCACGAGAAAACGCAGATCGCGGATCCACGGGCCGGCCCTGCCGCGCCGTGTCCGGGTCACCGCGTTCGAGGTTATGCTCCAGTCGTTGCGATAGATGTCTTCGAAAAGATAGTTGACGGGGTGCATGGCTGTCTCCTTCCTGAATCGATCCAACCGACAAGTGGCATCGGGCTTGGATCGATTCAAAAATACACCCAACCGCACCAATGTCAAGCAAAAATTTGAATCGATCCAACGAACGTGATAGAGAGGAGTCTGGAGGCAAAAATGGCGTCATCCACCGAAAGCAATACAAGACCCATCCGGCTGGCCGACATCGCCAAGGCCGCCGGGGTTTCGCACGGCACCGCCTCCAACGTGTTCAGCCGCCCTGAGATCGTGCGCGAGGAGGTCCGCGAACGGGTCAAGGCGGCCGCCGAGGCGCTGGGTTATGCCGGGCCCGACCCCAAGGGCCGGCTGCTGCGCGCCGGCAAGGTCAACGCGATCGGCGTCGCCACGACCGAGCCCCTCGCCTATTTCTTCGACGACCCCTTTGCCCGCGCGATGATGGCCGGGATTTCCGAGGCATGTGACGCCACCGGCGCCGGCATCGCGCTGGTATCGGCCGGCAACCAGGAGAAGCTTGCCTGGAACATCCAGAGCGCCCTGGTCGACGGCTTCATTCTTTTCTGCATCGAGGGAGGTCCGCGCCTCGTCGAGTTGACGCGCGAACGCAAGCTCCCCTTCGTGGCGCTCGAGCTCGGTTCCGAGGACGACACCGTCTCGGCGATCGGCGTCGACAATGTCGTCGGCGCTCGCATGGCGGCACGCCATCTGGCGGAGCTTGGTCATCGCCGTTTCGCCGTGCTGTCGCTTGCCCTCGCCGACGGTCGCACCGGTCTGGTCACACCAGAGCAGGTCCGCTCGGCGGTCTACACGGGAACACGCGACCGCTATGCAGGCTATTTCGAGGAGCTCTCCCGCTTCGGCGTGGATACAGCCAGTGTACCGGTCTTCGAGACCGAGAACGACGAGGCCAGCACCAGAGCGGGCCTCGAAACGGTATTCGCCTCGGCCGAGCCGCCCACCGCCATCCTGACGATGTCGGACAGGATCGCCATGATCGCCATCGAGTGGCTGAAGGCACGTGGCCTCTCGGTTCCCGGCGACGTTTCCATCGTCGGCTTCGATGGCGTGCCGGACGCGGCGCTTTGCGATCCTGCGCTCACCACGATCGCCCAGCCGATCGCCGAGATCGGCCGCCGGGCGGCACGAACGATCCTTGATTTCGACGGCACGGTGCGGCGTGAGACGCTCGGCGTCGAGCTTGTCGTCAGGGCATCTTCCGGACCGCCGCCCAAAACAGCTTGAACCCGGACGCTTACGGATTGCTAGTCGCCATGGCCCCCACACCGAAGGGCGTATGGGCAGGCGGCGCCTCGCTACGGACCGGCTTGCTCTTACCGGACTGTCCAATACCCGACAGCCATTCAAGATAATAAGCGAGCGCGAACTGCATGGCGATTCCGGCGGCGATCAGCAAACTGTCATAGGCAAACCCGCCCGGGTTGATCAGCTTCATCACCTGCGCCACCATAGCGATCACCGTGCCGGCGATGAAAACCGGCAGCGAACGTTTGCCCAATATGGCGAGCGGATGGTCGCGACTGGTGCGGAACAGGTTCGAGACAGAAGGAAAGGCCATAATCAGGTAGCTCACCGCCAGGATGTGGACCAGCCTCGGCAGCGACAGGAATGTCTTGTCGAAGCCGGTCAGCACCACCGGCAGGTTCAGCCACGACACGTGCCCCCATAGCGGGCTGTGCACCCAAATCAATGCCGCCGCGACATAGACCGCCGCCGTGCCGACCAGCCAACGGTTGACCGGAATGGTGCCGCCGCGCTTGATATGTAGCATACTCGCCAGGCCGATGTTGAAGAGGAACTGCCACGACAGCGGATTGAGGAACCAGAAGCCGGGCTCAGGATAATTCGGCGGCGCGATCTGATAGATCCCGGCAACCAGCCACAGAGCTCCCGATATCGCGAGCGCCGCCACGGGCCTGTAGCTGATGAACAGCAGGAAGGTTGGCGCCATCAGCAGCAGCACCGCATAGACCGGCAGGATGTTGTTGTAACCGAGCTGATGGCCAAGCGTGACGATGCCGATCAGCACTTGCTGCGGGTTCCTGATCAATGGTTCGATGTTGATCAGCGTCAGCATGTCCGGCCGCTTCTCGAACACCGCCGCCGCGCAGAAAATGGCCACCACCACCATCGTCGTGACGATGTGGGCGACATAGAGCACACCGGCGCGACGCCACAATTTCAGAATCGCCATGAGCCGGTTTCCGGTCTGGAATTTTGAGCCATAGGCGAGCGCAACGGACATGCCGGAGATCAGCACGAAGGCTTCCGCGGCATCCGAAAAGCCGAAATTCTTGTAGGTCAGGGTTTCGAAAACCGTGCCCGGGACATGGTCGACAAATATGATTAGCAGAGCGAGAGCGCGGAACACATCGATACGCGTATCGCGTTCCGAATTTGGCATGGTCATCGATAAAAGGCCTCAAAGCTGGTTGTTCATGCCGGCGATCGATGCGACCGCCCGACGCACCCCTTCGATTCCTCCCGCAGGAGCATATCGCGAACAAACGGACGGAAATGCGCCCGGTTCAATCAACTTTGAAGGAGCCCGAAAATATTCCGTTTTGAAGCCGGCAAATGAACAAAAACGACGCGAAATCAAAAGGATGCAACTA
>NZ_RZSX01000710.1:0-3371 GCF_004023105.1 Mesorhizobium sp. M5C.F.Ca.IN.020.32.2.1
GCCCAGCCTTGGGAAAGGGCGTGGCAAACACGCCTTCGAGCGCCATCGGCCACAGTGTCGCCAGGCCGAGACAGGCAGCAACGGCAAAGCTGGCGAAGGGCGCTGGCATTTCGTCGACGCCACGGAAGCCGACCACCGCGCGGGCGCAGGAGGCAGCGTCCCTGCCCGGCCAGATCCCGCCAATACCCCAATAGACATGCAGTGCGGTGATCAGCAGCAGGACCAGCGAGAGGGCGAAAGCGAGAACGATCATCAGCGGCCTGCAGCAGACAGATGGCGTTTGCCAATGTTCAAATTCCAACCTCCACCATCTTCGTCGCGGTCAGGCCAGAACCGCAGTGTCTCGCCATTGGCAAACCGAATTTCCGCCTGTTTCCGCAATCCGCGCAGCGACACGCTGATGACGGTCTTGCCGACCGACAGTTCGATTTCCTTGGCAATCCGGCGCGGATTGTCAGACCAACGCAGACAGTAACCGTTGGTTTTGCGTAGCTCCCAACAGGCGGAGGCAAGAAAGAGATCCCATTCTGCACGTCTGAAATGGCCAACTCGACGCTTGCCGCTTAGGCGTTTTGCATAGCGGTGCGGCGTTGTCGCGCCGAAGCCGATGTTGATTGTCGATCCGATCGAGTGCCCGACCACGCTGATGGGCGACAGACGAATGCCGTTAAATCTCTTGATGAGGCAGAGCCTGTTTGCACTAAGGCTCATGACCGGAACAGCCGCGAATACTGGGTTTCGTGCTTCATCGCCATGACGTCCGAGACGAACGCGCAGCCGCCGAGATCATCCAGCGTCGAGCCGGCAGCACGGGCGGCGACGCCAAGCGCCAGCGGTTCGAAGCCGGCGAGCAGCGCGGTGGCGCCGGTCTGGCCGACGACGCCGAGCCGGATCGCGGCCTGGACGAGGTTGGAGAAGAAGCTCTGCAGGAAGGCGGCTAGCGCGTCCTGCAGGGCAATGGCGTTGCCGCCAGAAACGGCGCCGACGGCGACGCAATAGGCGCACTCGGCCGGCAGACGGTCCGGCACCTGACACGGCCAGGCCGATGCCGCCTTCAGGAAGGCGGCACCCTGCAGCATGGTCTCGGCATGGCGCTCGCGCGAGCCGGCCAAAGCCTCGGCGAGCGCAGCGATTTCGGCGAGATCGCCAGCCTGGCGGGCGCGCCGCCAGCTTTCGGCAAACAGCACGGCATCGTTCCAGCCCGAGCCCATCTCGACCAGCGTCTCCAGCCATGCGGCAAGGTCTTTGCTATTGGCAACCAGCCCGGCATGCACGGCTTGCTCGAGACCATGGCTGTAAGAAAAACTGCCGACCGGGAATGCAGGCGACAGCCAGGCCATCAGCCGCAACAAAGCGAGGTTGGAAGGCTGGTCAGTCATGGTCGTGCGAGTGGCTGTGGGAATGCGACTCGCCATGGGCGTGGGAATGCGCCTCAGCATGAGCATGGCCATGGCCGCCATGCCCGGAATAGGCGCCGCGCACCGGCTTGAACGGCTCGGAAACGTCGCTCACCGTGGCGCCCAGGCCTTCCAGCATCGTCTTGATGACATGGTCGCGCAGGATGAGGATGCGATCCGCCTCTATGGCGGCCGCAAGGTGCCGGTTGCCGATATGCCAGGCGAGTTCGGCCAGATGCACGGCGCCCTCGGCACGGATATCGTAGAGCGGTTCCTCGGCCGCAATGATCTCGATGTGGCGGCCATCCTCCAGCACCAGCCGGTCGCCGTCGTTCAAGGCAACCGGCTCGGGCAGGTCGACCAGCACCTTGTCGCTACGGGCCGTTTCGATGGCGCGGCGGCGCAGATGCCGCTCGTCATGGGCCAGCACGGCACGATCATAGGGCGTGACCGCCCCCGCTTGGCCGGCGGCGAGCACCGAGACGGCACGCGGGAATTTGGTGAAATCTGTGCGGATGTCGAGCTTCATGTAAAAACTGCCTTTCCAAAAAGCCTAGACCATCCCGAACATCGGCCCAATGCCGGCGCATGCCCCGAATTCAAGTTTTTACAGCGTCCTTTGCGCGTCCGAAAGGACCCGCTGTGGTCAAACGATCGTGTCGAAGAGCCGCAGGATGACGCGTGACGCCGAGGCCGATCACCATGCCCATGACGATGCGGATGTGCGGGAAGATGTCGTGGGCGTAAGGGAGTTTCTGGTCCATGGCCCGGTGCGGCACGTTCTGCGTCAGCTATAGCGCCGATGGATCAGAACAAAAAGTACCTCTGCGCCATCGGCAGCACCGTGGCCGGCTCGCAGGTGAGCAATTCGCCGTCGGCGCGCACCTCGTAGGTTTCGGGGTCGACTTCGACATGCGGGGTGGCGTCGTTGAGCACCATCGAATGCTTGCCGATGCCGCCGCGGGTGTTCTCGACGGCGACCATCTGCTTGTCGACGCCGAGCCGGCCGCGCAGGCCGGCATCGAGCGCCGCCCTGGAAACGAAGGTCACCGACGAATTGGTCATCGCCTTGCCATAGGCGCCGAACATCGGCCGGTAGTGCATCGGCTGCGGTGTCGGGATCGAGGCGTTGGGATCGCCCATCGGGGCGGCGGCGATCATGCCGCCGATCAGCACCATATCCGGCTTGACGCCGAAAAAGGCAGGGTTCCACAGCACCAGGTCGGCGCGCTTGCCGACCGCCACCGAGCCGATCTCGTTCGACAGGCCGTGCGCGATGGCCGGGTTGATCGTGTATTTGGCGATGTAGCGGCGGACGCGGAAATTGTCGTTGTCGCCGGTCTCCTGCGGCAGCGAACCGCGCTGGCGCTTCATCTTGTCGGCGGTCTGCCAGGTGCGGATCGCCACTTCGCCGACGCGGCCCATGGCCTGGCTGTCCGACGAGATGATCGAGAAGGCGCCAATGTCGTGCAAAATGTCTTCGGCGGCGATGGTCTCCTTGCGGATGCGGCTTTCGGCAAAGGCGATGTCTTCCGGGATCGACGGCGACAGATGATGGCAGACCATCAGCATGTCGAGATGCTCGGCCAGCGTGTTGACGGTGTAGGGCCGGGTCGGATTGGTCGAGGACGGGATCACGTTGGGCAGCCCGCAAACCTTGATGATATCGGGCGCATGGCCGCCGCCGGCGCCTTCGGTGTGGAAGGCGTGGATGGTGCGGCCCTTGATCGCCGCCACCGTGTTTTCGACAAAGCCGGATTCGTTCAGCGTGTCGGTGTGGATCATCACCTGCACGTCGTAGTCGTCGGCGACCGACAGGCAGCAGTCGATTGCCGCTGGTGTCGTGCCCCAGTCTTCGTGCAACTTAAGCGAGCAGGCACCGCCCAGCACCATCTCTTCAAGCGCGGCCGGCAAGGACGCGTTGCCCTTGCCCGACAGGCCGATGTTCATCGGAAAGGCGTCGAAGGACTGGAT
>NZ_RZSX01000711.1:0-3370 GCF_004023105.1 Mesorhizobium sp. M5C.F.Ca.IN.020.32.2.1
CGGACTGGCGGGAGGTTTTCCGATCTCGCAATCCTTCGTCGCCGGCGCCGGCTTCGTGCTGACCTCGACAGCGATCGTCATGCAGCTTCTGGAGGAACGTGGTGAGATCGCTGCGCCCAAAGGCCAGCGCATCGTCTCCATCCTGCTGCTCGAGGACCTGGCGATCGTGCCGTTGCTGGCCCTGATCGCCTTCCTGGCGCCGGGCGGCGCCGATATGAGCTTGACGCAGCGGCTGACGGAGGTGGGCATAGGCCTTGCCGCCATCGTTGGGCTGGTGCTGGCCGGGCGTTATCTGCTCAATCCGTTCTTCCGCATCCTGGCGGACGCCCGCGCCCGCGAAGTGATGACCGCAGCCGCCCTTCTGGTCGTTCTGGGGTCGGCGCTTGCCATGCAGCTCAGCGGCCTGTCGATGGCGATGGGCGCCTTCCTGGCCGGCGTGCTTTTGTCGGAGTCCACCTTCCGCCATCAGCTGGAGGCCGACGTCGAACCATTCCGCGGTGTGCTGCTCGGGCTGTTCTTCCTCGCTGTCGGCATGTCGCTCGACCTGCATGTGGTCGTCCAGAACTGGCGCCTTGTCACCATCTACGTCGTCGCCTACATGGTGATAAAGGCGATCGGCATCTACCTCGTCGCCCGCATACTCAAGACCAGTCATCGAGAAGCGCTCGAGCGTGCCGTCTTCATGGCGCAAGGCGGCGAATTCGCCTTCGTTCTCTATTCGGCCGCCGCGGTAGTCGGCATCATCGACAGCCAGGCTAACGCGACCCTGACGGCGATCGTCATCATCTCCATGGTGCTGACACCGCTGGCCATTCTGGCATTGCGGTATCTGACGCCGCGCGACGAGCAGTCGCTCGAAGGCGTCGACATCGCCGATGGCCTTACCGGCAGCGTGCTGATCATCGGCTTCGGCCGCTTCGGCCAGATCGCCAGCCAGCCGCTGCTGTTGCGCGGGATCGATGTCTCGATCATCGACAATGAGGTCGAGATGATCCAGGCGGCAGCTGATTTCGGTTTCAAGGTCTATTATGGCGACGGCACGCGGCTGGACATTCTGCGTGCCGCAGGCGCCGGCCGCGCGCGCGCCGTGTTGATCTGCGTCGACAAGCCAGATGTCGCCGTCCGGATCGCAGAGCTCATCAAGGCGGAGTTTCCCCTGCTGACCGTGCTGGCACGCGCCTTCGACCGCGGAACCGCATTGCAGCTGATCCGTGCCGGCGTCGATTTCCAGATTCGCGAAACCTTCGAATCGGCGCTTGTCTTCGGCGGCTCCACACTAGAAGCGCTGGGCGTCGACCCGGCGGAAGTCGCCGAGGTGATCGAGGATGTCCGCCGCCGCGATGCTGCCCGTTTCGAGTTGCAGCTCGCCGAAGGCGTTCGCGCCGGAGCGCGCTTCCTCAAGGGCAATATCGGCACGCCCATTCCGACACCGCTCAGCCAGCCGCGCCGCACCGGTCAGGCGCTCAATGAAGAAACCGCCGGCGTTCTGCACAAATCCGAGCCTGCGGACTAAATACCTGGAGCAAACAGATGACCGAACTGGACGAACGTGCGCTCTCCGTCACCAGATTCTGGCGTGACGCCGGGAAAGATGCGTGGTTCGAAAAGAATGACGCCTTCGACGCGGAGTTCCGCAACCGGTTTCTCGACCTGCACTACGCTGCCGCACGGCGTGAATGCGATGACTGGTCGGAGCATGCCGAAGGCTCACTGGCACTGATGATCCTGCTCGACCAGTTCCCGCGAAACTGCTTTCGCGGCACCGGCCATATGTATGCAACCGACCCGCTGGCGAGGCATTTTGCCGAAAAGGCGACCGCCGCCGGCCAGGATCTGGCGCTCGACGAAGACCTGCGCGCCTTCCTCTATTTGCCGTATGAGCATTCGGAGCAACTCGCCGACCAGCTCAAATCGATGGACCTTTTTACCGCCAAAGCCCAATCCTATCTGAAATATGCGGTCGAGCACCTGGAGATCATTCAGCGCTTCGGCCGCTTTCCGCATCGAAACAGGATGCTTGGCCGCGAGACGACGCCTGAGGAACAGGTGTTCCTCGACGGGGGCGGATTTTCCGGCTGAGCTCAGTGCATCGGAGCCAAAACTGGTTAGAGGTTTTGGTCCGATGCTTTAGGTCAGCCACCAATCCCGGCCAGACGGCAGTCGCTCGATGCCGGCGCTATCGAGCGCGGCAAGCCGCTCCGCCACACTTCTGCCGTCGACGGTGAGGTCAGGCGCGATCTCGGCCAGCGGCGCCAGAACGAAAGCGCGCTCCAGCATGCGCGGATGCGGCACTTCCAGCCCGGATTCGTGGATAATCCGATCGCCGAACACCAAAATGTCGATGTCGATCAGCCGTGGACCCCAGCGCTCCTCGCGCACCCGCTTCAGTCTGCGCTCGACGTCGAGACAGAGATCGAGCAATGCGTGTGGTGCGAGCACAGTCGAAATTTCGGCAGCCGCATTGAGAAAATCCGGCTGGTCGAGCTTGCCCCAAGGCGGCGTGCGGTAAAGCGAGGAGACGACAACGACGCGCGCGTTCTCGTCAGCGTCCAGCATACGCAGCGCAGCGCCCATCGACCTTGCCGGGTCACCGAGATTGCCGCCAAGGCTGAGGTAAACCGTGTTATTCTGGCCAGACAACGGTCACCTCGACATGATCGAGCACACCGGGCACTGGCGCATTCGGCTTGCGCACGGTGATCTCGGCCTTTTTGATCTGAGGAAACCGGGCCGTCAGCGCCCGGGCCACCTCCAGCGCCAGCGCTTCTATCAGAAAACGCCTCTCGCCGGTTATGATCTTTTCGATCACTCCGAAGGCGACACCATAGTGGACGGTATCCTCGATGGAATCATCGACCAGCGCGCGGCCGGGTTCGACGGAGAGCGCAGCGTCGACATAGAAACGCTGGCCGAGCGTCTCCTCCTCATCCAGCACGCCGTGCCGGGCGAAGAAGGCGCAGTTCTTCATGCGGATGACATACATCGCTCAGCGTCCCGCTCGATTAGAGCGACGTGCATCCACTTGGACGCAAAAACTACGCTCTAACGCTTTCAATCTACGCATCCTGCTTTCCGAAAATCGATTTTGATTTTCGAGCCTATGCGGTGGTTTCACGGGCCAGCATAGCATCCGCAAGCGCCAGCGCATCCACATTGATTGCGACATCGTGGACGCGAAAAAGCTGCGCGCCCTTGAGTCTCAGGATAACGCTCGTCGCCGCTGTTCCGGCCCCCCTGGCCGAGGCGTCGCGGCCGGTGACGACGCCGATGAAGCGCTTTCGCGATGTACCCGCCATCAGCGGAAAGCCCAAGGCATCAAGTTCGGAAAACCGTGCCATCAGGTCGAGATTTTCCTCCGCTGTTTCCTTGG
>NZ_RZSX01000712.1:0-3366 GCF_004023105.1 Mesorhizobium sp. M5C.F.Ca.IN.020.32.2.1
CCGCATTGTGCTTGAAAGCGGCGAGACGATGCGGTCGGCCTGCATCGTCTCGCCGCTTTCAAGCACAATGCGGCCGGCCTCGGCGTCAACTTCCACCACCTTGCTGTTTTCGTAGACATTGGCGTGGTTCACGCGCAGCCATCTAGCGAGGCGGGTCGCAATCTTGCGACAATGCAGCGCACCGCCGTCCGGTGAAAAATATGCGTAGCGGAACGAGCCGGGCTCCAGGAACGGCCAGCGTTTAGCCGCGGCGTCCGGCTCGAACAGTTCGAATGGATAGTTCCCGGCTTCCATGCCTTCGCGGTATTCCTCGGCTTCGTCTCCCGGCTCCCGCGAAATGCAGATGAAGCCGCGCGGATCGAGATGGTTTTCGCCGAGATCGGCCCACATCTCGTCCCAGACCTCATAGGCTTCGGTGATCAGCCTGCCATAGCCCGCCGCTGCGCCATAGGCGCGGCGGATGATGCGATGATGATCGCCCGAGGCAGCAAGCGGATTGGGAATCGGTCCCTGCTCGACGATCGAGACCCGGTGCCCAGCTTTGGCCAGCGACCACGCCGTCGACAGCCCTGCAATGCCTGCGCCAACCACGATCACATTCATCAAGTCAGTCTTTCCGCAGCCGCTTCGGCCGGCTCAACGCGCTTTTGTGCATGTCCCAAAACCGCTTCACACTTTTGGGCGACATGCATCGGATTGTCGTGCGCCAACATACGGTCTGGCGCCAAGCTGGCAAGCCTTGGAGCGCCGCGCGTCGATGGACGCGCAAAGGACGCTCCAACACTTTGAATCCGCGCATGATCCTTGCCGAAAACCGATTCCGGTTTTCGGGGTCATGCGCTAATGATCCAGAATGACCGATTTGGTACCACCAACTTACCTGGCCTTCGATCAAACCACCCGCCATGTGCGGCTCGATCCGCACGAGCCGGCTTTCTTCCAGAATCCCTGTGAGGCCTATGCCTTTATGCACGGCCGATCGAATGTCATCTTCTGGGAAGAGTTCGGCTTCTGGTGCTTTGGCGGCTTCGACGACGTCAACCGGCTGCTGCGCGATCGCCGCTTCGGCCGCCAGAACCCGGCCGGCATCCCTGACCGCCGGAGCATAGACCAGGACCGCACGCATCTCAGCGCCTTCGACGGCATCGAGGCCAATTCGATGCTGGAACTGGAACCGCCCGTTCACACCAGGCTCAGAACGCTGGTCAACCGCGCCTTCGTCCCGCGTCAAGTCGAGCGGCTCACGCCGCGCGTAGAGGCGCTGGCCAACGAGTTGATCGACCGTTTCGAACCGGGCCAGGTCGACCTGCTGCCGGCTTTCGCATCGCCTTTGCCGATCACCATCATTGCCGAAATGCTCGGCGTGCCGGTCGAGATGGGGCCGCAACTGCTCGACTGGTCGCATCAGATGGTCGCCATGTACATGCATGGCCGCACACGTGAGACGGAAGAGACGGCCAATCGCGCGGCGCGGGATTTTTCGGATTTCCTGCGCGGCTATGTTGCCGAGCGGCGCAAAAACCCCGGCGACGATCTGTTGTCGCTGCTGATCTCGGCGCAGGACGATGGCCAAAAACTCTCCGAGGACGAACTGGTGTCCTCGGCTGTCCTGCTGCTCAATGCCGGCCACGAGGCGACCGTCCACCAGACCGGCAACGCGGTGCACGCGATCCTCGCGCAAGGCGGCAACCCCCGCCGCTTCTTCACCTCGCCACAAACGACAGCCGCCACGGTCGAAGAATGCCTGCGCTTCGACGCGCCGCTGCACATGTTCACGCGCTATGCCTATGAAAAGATCGAGGTGGGTGCCGGTGTCATCGTGCGGCCGGGCGAGACGATCGGCCTGCTGCTCGGTATGGCCAACCACGACCCGGCGGCGTTTGCCGAACCCTTCGCCTTCAGGCCGGATCGTGCGGACCAGAAGAACGTCTCGTTCGGCGCCGGCATTCATTTCTGCATCGGCGCGCCGCTCGCCCGGCTCGAATTGCAGGTATCGCTGAAAACCCTGTTCGACCGGCTACCGCGGCTCTATCTCGCCGAACAGCCGCGCTTTCGCGACACCTATCATTTCCATGGGCTGGAAACGCTCGCCGTGCACACCGGACAAGTGATCAAAGCTTGATCACATACTCCTTGCGAGTCGTTTCAAGCACTTCCCAGCTGCCCTTAAAACCCGGCCTGAGCACGAAACTGTCGCCGGCCCTGACGGTGCGCGCCTCCCCGCCCTCATCAGCGATCACTGAAACGCCCGACAGGATGTGGCAGAACTCCCACTCGTCATATTCGATGCGCCATTTGCCCGGGGTCGCCTCCCAGATGCCGGCATAGAGCCCGCCGTCGCGTTCCTCGACATTCCAGGTGCGAAATTTCGGATCGCCTGAAATCAGACGATCCGGCGCCGGCGCGCCAAGTTCCGGTTCGATGCTGTCGACATTGACGGAAAGAAATTTCGGCGCGGTCATGGAAGCTCCTTCCAAGCAGAATCAAACGTTGGCGAGAGCCTGTTCCAGATCGGCGACGATGTCGTTGACGTCCTCGATGCCAATCGAGAGCCTGACCGTATCCGGCCCTGCGCCTGCCGCGACCTTCTGCTCGTCGGACAGCTGCCGATGCGTGGTCGATGCCGGATGGATGACCAGCGACTTGGTGTCGCCGACATTGGCAAGGTGCGAGAACAGTTCGAGCGCCTCTACGAATTTGATGCCTGCCGTATAGCCGCCCTTCAGGCCGAAGGTGAACACGGCACCGGCGCCAAGTGGCGAGTACTTCTTCTGTAGCGCATTGTTCTTGTCACTGGGCAGGCCAGGATAGGACACCCAGGCGACCTTTGGGTGGTTAGACAGCCACCCGGCGACGGTGACCGCATTGTCGCAATGGCGCTGCATCCTGAGCGGCAGGGTTTCCAGCCCGGTCAGGATCAGGAATGCATTAAAGGGCGAGATCGCCGGGCCCATGTCGCGCAGGCCAAGCACGCGCGCGGCAATGGCGAAAGCGAAATTGCCGAAGGTTTCGTGCAAGACGAGGCCGCCATATTCGGGGCGCGGCTCCGACAGCATCGGATATTTGCCGGATTTCGACCAGTCGAAGGTGCCGCCGTCGACAATGGCGCCGCCGATCGAATTGCCGTGGCCGCCGATGAACTTGGTCAGCGAATGCACGACAATGTCGGCGCCATGCTCGATTGGCCGCACCAGATAGGGCGAGGCCAGCGTGTTGTCGACGATCAGCGGCAGGCCGTGCTTGCGGGCGATATCGCCGATCTTCTCGATGTCGACGAAGACACCGCCCGGATTGGCCAGACTCTCGATGAAGATCGCCTTGGTCTTTTCGTCGATCTGGCTTTCGAAGGTCGAGATCTCGTTGGTG
>NZ_RZSX01000713.1:0-3362 GCF_004023105.1 Mesorhizobium sp. M5C.F.Ca.IN.020.32.2.1
GGGGAGGGAGTGCCCTACTTCACCAGCCCCTTTTCCTTGTAGTACCGCTCGGCGCCGGGATGCAGCGGCACCGGCATGCCGTCGAGCGCCTGGGTCATGTCGATCGCCTTGGCGGCGGCGTGGGCGGCGGCGAGCTGGTCGAGATTTTCGAACAGCAGCTTGGTCATCTGATAGGCGGTCTCGTCGGAGACGTCGGCATGGGTGATGAGGAAATTACCGACGGCGGCGGTCGCGACATCCTCGGTCTGGCCTTCATAGGTGCCCTTGGGAATGGCTACCGAAAGATAGGGCGAGCCGATCTTGGCGACGTCCTCCGCCGGTACTGCAACGACGTTGATCGGCACCGAGGTGGCGAGGTCGCGGATCGATGCGACGCCGAGGCCGGCCGATTGCAGCGTGGCGTCGAGCTGGCGGTTCTTGATGAGCTCGACCGATTCGGCGAAGGGCAGATACTCGACCCGTCCAAGGTCTTCGTATTTCAGCCCGGCGGCCGCGAAGATGGCGCGGGCGTTGAGCTCGGTGCCGGAGGCCGGCGCGCCGACAGACAGGCTCTTGCCCTTGAGGTCGGCAAGCGTATTGATGCCGGATTCCTTGCTGGCAACGATCTGGATGTAGTTGGGATAGATGGCGGCGATGCCGCGCAGCTTGTCGAGCTTGCCCGGGTAGCCGGCTTCGGTATTGCCCTCGGCGGCCAATTTGACGGCATCGCCGAGCGCGAAGGCGATCTCGCCTTTGCCCTGCTGCAGCAGGTTGAGATTCTCGACCGAAGCTTTCGTCGCCTGCACCTGGGTGCGGGCGCCTTCGATGCCCTTCCCGTAGATTTCCGACAGCGCGACACCGAGCGGATAATAGACGCCCGAGGTGCCGCCGGTCAGCACGTTGATGAATTCCTGCGCCTTGGCCGAAACCGCGCCAATGCCCAGCGACAGCGCCAGCGCGCCGGCGGCAACAAACTTCGTCCTGAAATTAAGCATGTGATTTCCTCCCTGAAATATTTGCCACCGCACGACCCGAGGCGAGTTTAGACAGCGGGCGGGAAATGCCAACCCGCAATTGCGCCGATTAGACCAACGGTCGATGCCGCTGGACATGCAGGCTTGCGCGAGATGCCATCCGGGCCGAAAGATTTTTGCAGCGCCTGTCGAATTCGGGCGAGGACGCGCGACATTGGTTCGGCCGGCAACGACGCGGCCTTCGAAACCACGGGAGAAGACCATGCGATACATGCTTTTGATCTACGGAAACGAAGCCGCAATGGCGAATGCGCCACGCGAGAGCACCGAGCAGACCCTCGCGGCCTATGGCGCTTATACCGAAGCGTTGAAGAAATCAGGCGTATGGCTGGCCGGCGACCGGCTGAGACCGACCCAGGCGGCCACCTCTGTACGGATGGCTAACGGCAAGACCAACGTGCTCGACGGCCCGTATGCCGATACCAAGGAGCAACTTGCCGGCTTCTACATGATCGAGGCGGCGGACATCGACACGGCCATCGAATGGGCTGCGCGCTGTCCAGCAGCCAGCACTGGCACGGTCGAGGTGCGACCGATCTGGGAAATGACGGAGTACTTATCTGAGAAATGACCAGTGATGGACAGTCGTCCGGAGATCGCACGGGCGGCGGCGGATGCAGCCGCCCGCCAAAGCTACGGCAAGCTGGTCGCCTATCTGGCCGCGCGCATCCGCGATGTGGCCGGCGCCGAGGACGCGCTGGCCGACGCCTTTGCGGCGGCGCTCGAACGCTGGCCGCAAACCGGCGTGCCTGAGAAACCGGAAGCCTGGCTGCTGGCGGTGGCACGAAAACGTAGCGTCGACGCGATCCGGCGGCGGCTGACCAGCGAGGCGGGCCGCGACCATCTCAGGTTGATCGCCGAGGAGATCGAGGCCCGCATGGCCGATGAAGACCTGCCCGACGAACGGCTGCGGCTGATGTTTGCCTGCGCCCATCCGGCGATCGAGGCCGGCGTGCGCGCGCCGCTGATTCTGCAAGCCATTCTGGGCTTCGACGCCGCGACGATCGCCTCTGCATTCCTGGTGTCGCCGGCAACGATGGGCCAGCGCCTGGTGCGCGCCAAAAACCGCATCCGCGAGACCGGCATTCCGTTCCGTGTGCCGGAGCGGGCCGAGCTCGGCGAGCGGCTGGATGCGGTGCTGGAAGCGATCTACGCCGCGTTCGCCGAAGGCTGGTCCGACCCGGCCGGCACCGAAACCCGGCGGCGCAATCTCGCGACCGAAGGCATCTGGCTCGGCCGGCTGGTGGCGTCGTTGATGCCGGATGAGCCGGAAGCGCTCGGCCTGCTGGCGCTGATGCTGTTTGCCGAGGCGCGGCGTGCGGCGCGGCGCAACGCCGCCGGAGACTATGTGCCATTGGCCGAGCAGGAGCTTGCGCTGTGGGACGGCGCCTTGATCGACGAAGCGGAGACGCTGCTCAGGCGCGCCGCGGCCAAGGGCGTTGTCGGTCGCTACCAGCTCGAGGCGGCCGTGCAATCCGCCCATACGACCCGGCGGCTGACCGGCCGGACCGACTGGATTGCGATCAAACATCTCTACGACGCGCTGTCGATGGTTGCCGGCTCGCCGGTGATTTCGATCAACCGCGCGGTGGCCATTGCCGAGGCCGACGGCGCCGCGGCGGGATTGAGTGCACTTGATGAGCTTGGCGACGACAAACGGCTGCATGATTATCAGCCTTATTGGGCCGCGCGCGCGGGCCTTCTGGCCAGGATCGACAAAACCCGGGAAGCGGCCGCAGCCTATGACCGGGCGATCGGCCTCGAACGCGACCCGGCTGTGCGCCGGTTCCTGCAGGAACGACGGGCGGGGCTCGGCCGCGCGGAAGCAGACTGAGACAAGGCGATCGGTTCAGGCCGGCCACATGGCGTGGGAGGCGTTCAGCTTCCTCATCACCTGATGCTCCCGCAATTTGGCCCACAGGCGTTCGATGTTCGGCCAGGCGGTGCGGACTTTTCCGACCTCGGGATGCCAGGCCACCAGCATGACGAGATAGATGTCGGCCAGCGAGAGCTGGTCGCCGACCAGCCAGTCGCGGCCTTCGAGGGCAGCATCGAGAATGGCCAAGCCGCGATCCAATTCCGAGATCGCCGCCTGCTTGACTGCGTCCACGCCGCCGGGATCGGCTGTGTAGCGATGAGCATAGAAGAACCGCAGGTCAGCCTGATAGATGACCGACGACATGAACGTCATCCAGCGCAGGAAGTCGGCGCGGTCAGGCGAGTTCGCTGCCGGCGCCAAGTTCGCTTCCGGGTGGCGCTCGGCAAGCAGGATGCAGATCGCCGCCGATTCGGTCATCGAACTTCCGTCCGGCAAGATCAGGACTGGCACCTGGTTCAAGGGGCTGATGT
>NZ_RZSX01000714.1:0-3356 GCF_004023105.1 Mesorhizobium sp. M5C.F.Ca.IN.020.32.2.1
CCAGTACCGCGCAGACAAGACCGAACGTTCCGCGCTGGCGAAGCGCCGGACCGATCGGGACAAGGCATTGAAGGTTCAGCAATTGATCGCGGATCTCGGCAACGCGCCGAGGATTTCGAAGGAAATGAGGAGCGTCTTCGCAGAGAATCTAAGCAATCTGATTTCTTCAAGAGAGCCTTATCAACATCTCTGGCATTCCGGCGACATTCATCGACGAGGGTCGGCGGCACTCGATCATCCCAAGAAGACGATCACACTGTTCGCCGCGGGCAGGAAGGCAGCCAAACTCGCGCCAGAACGGGGTTACGAGCAGATGCGTCAGCTAGCGCTCGGTATTCCTGGCGTGGGCGTGAATATGATCACGGCGATTCTCTGCACCTTCGCCCCGAAGCGGTACGCTGTCTTCAACGGCAATACCTCCGGCGCCCTAGCGGCGATCGGCATTGGCGCGCCTCGAAGTCCAACTGTCGCAACGCTGTCGGCCGAACGATACACGCAATTGTGCGCTACCATCGACGCGCTGCGGAGGCGCATCGGTGGCGCTGATTTCACGGACGCCGACGCGTTTCTCAACTGGCTGTATTTCAAGACGAAGCCTTCCAAGCGCGCGCATGAGGGAGGCGCCCCAAAAACCTCACCTTGCGTGTCGCGGCCACGCCAAGTTGTCCGGCAGCACCGCGCCTCTAATCGGCCGTTCAGGCAGAGTTTGCCTTCACCGAAAGCGGGCAGTCCGTTCGAGTGAACCACATGGCCCATAGTGCCCCAATCGAACGAATCTCGCTTCTATGGCGTGACCCGAACGGCGCTCTCAGCACGCCCACGGCATCAGAGTTGTCAGCTGGAAATAAATGCGCCAGGTGAGTAGCGCCCCGAGCCCGCAGACGACAAGGATGATGCCAAGGACGAATCGGTGAAGTGTAATCCGGTTTTCCAGCTTGCGATAAAGAGGGAGGAACTCCGCGGCGACGACCGAGTAATCGCCCTTCAGCTTGGTCTTCTGTCGGGTCAGATCGTCGTCTATCGTCGACAGCGTCAGCAGCTGGTTGACGATGGCAAACGCCAGGAGGGCAACGAACAGCGTTGCACCGAGCGAGATGGCGAGGTTTGCCCAGAAATTCACGTCGCATTGAGTTGCGGGCTTGAGCTGCGTGGCGATGATCACACTCGCGACGGGAATGCCCATTATCTGGTTCTGGATGTCATGGAATGTCTTATGGATCTTACCGGTGTAGTCCGCGATGGCCTCTTCCGCCTTCCCCCGGATCTTGTCGTACGAGAACTCCGACGCGAACAGCCTATAGCTGTCCTCGCACTTTGTGACGAAGTCCCGAAAGTGTCGAAGAAGGTACCTGAAGCGCTCGCCTTCGGGATGGGTGCGACACGTCTCGATGAGCGTGGTAGCAACGATCGCAGCCTTCTGGTCCTTGTGCACCTTCTGCATGACGAAGTTCTCGAACTCGTCGACCAGTATGGAGTTTACGGAGACAAGGTCCGATGACCTGAAGTCTACACGGACCATCAGCCGGATCGAGCCGAGGAACAGCATCTCCGCCTGGTACGGGTCGAGAAACGCAGCCGCCTCTTTTAAGGTGCGGACCAGGCGCAATGCGTTCCGGTAGCGCGCGACGGCGTCGGGAACGACGGTATCGTTGTAGGCGAACCTCTCCTCGATCAGGTAATAGCGCTCCGGCTCGGCTATGCGGTTGCGACGGTTCTCGAGCAGCCGGTCGAGGGTGAGCGCGAGGAAGCCAAGTCCTGTGCGTGGAGCGCCGATTTCGACGCTAACTGTCGCGCCTATGACGACCGCCGACGCTGAGTCGACCGTGAATGCCGCGTCGTCGAAAGCCTTCTCATCGCTTTCAATCTGCTTCAGCGTTTCCACAATGCTGTAATCGCGGACCGTCAACTTTCCCGCGGAGCCATCTTTCGAGAACTCCGTGTTGCGGTAGAGTGCTATCAGCTGGTCGAACGTGATCATGAGGCTACGCTACTCCTGATCGTGTTCCAGTCTTTCGATCAGGTCGGGAGGGAGTTCGGTGAAGGTCAGGGTCTTCTTGTCGTCGTTATAGACGATCTTGCCGTCGGTAAGGGCTTGCCGATTGAATTCGACCGACCAGAGCCGCGTCTTCGCGGAGAACTTCACCATCGGCGACAGCGCTCGCTTCTTCGGAACGAAGCCGTCGCCAAGTCCGACATCCGGATCTCCGAGCGATTTGGCGAGTTCTTTCGGGTTCTCTGGAAAGAGCTCGTTGGAGAATGTCTCGAGATCCAAAGGCTCGTTGTCCCGGATGTATCGCTGGCAGATGTCGTACGCCTTCTGCAGGAAAGCTTGCTTGTCCTTCACGAAGCCCTTCGCCGGCTCGGCGAAACCGTTCAGCACGCGCACCAGTGTCCTGGTATCCTCGAGGTCCTGAACGGTGCTGTCGCAACCGAGGAACTCCTTGAAGTACTCGGCGACGTTCCCCTTGCCCTTTAGGAAGCCGATGTAACGGTCCGCCGAGTTAGTCCATGCCGTCATGTTGATCCGGCCGGCGAAGCGGAAGCCGTCGAGGTCGAGGTGTTCGACTGACGCGATGTCAAAGCTTTTGGTGAGCGCCGCACCGAGCTTGTCGTTGATGATCGCCACTAGCAGAAACCGTTGCTCGTCCTTCTCGAGATGCGCGAAAAGGACGTGACCGCCCGTCGCCCCGGGCTTTCGGCGCGCCTGAACGGTCAGTGTCGTCATCAGCTTGGCCGTGAGCGTGGCGAAGTCCTTGAAGTCGCCCTTCCGGAACTCGTCAAGATAGGTCTGTGCCGGATAGTTGTCGGAGCTTGCCGCGAAGCGCCCGTGAGACTTCGAGGCGCGGCTCGCATACATGGCGTGCAGCTCGCCGACCACGCGCTCCACCGTTTCCGAGACCTTGAGGTGCGCGTTACCCGACACCGTTTCAAAACTCTCGGAATTCCTCTTCAGGTCGTGCACCGCGACCTGAATGACCTGCTCGACCATCGAATCCTCCCCCTCGTGATGGCAGTTATGCGAGACGTGAGGGCCCGAACGCAAGTGTTCGAAGGATTAGCAGACCGAATATCCACGCCATGCGTGTCGAAAGGCGGAACGTCTTTCGATCCGCTCATGGCCTACGATCGCAGCGCGGTTTGGATCTTCTTCCACTCAGGAATTTCATCGAAATGGTACTTACGCAGCCTCGTGAAAAGATCGAACGCGTGAAGGGTTCTTAGGATTAAGAGCGGGGCATTGAACGACGCCATTAGCACGCCCGAGAGAGTATCTTGCCGTTCAGCGAGCAACGCCTTGAGAACGACGATCTCGTTGCCGGGGTCTACGATCCAGGCTCCGGCATTGGCAACGAAGG
>NZ_RZSX01000715.1:0-3349 GCF_004023105.1 Mesorhizobium sp. M5C.F.Ca.IN.020.32.2.1
GCTTCGATGAGAGCATTCACAGCGCTTCTGAAAAATCCGCGTCTGGCTGAAAACGTGGACATGATGGTCTCCTTTGCAGGGCAATAAGACTCGTTCCTCCACGTCGAAAACGTAAGGTCTGCTGACCTATTTGAAAATCGCTGATTCTGCATGGCGTCTATGCGCAAAAGCGATGCTCTGACCAAGCCCCACCGATTGTGAGGCGGCTGACGCTGTAGCACTCTGACTTGCGCTGATTTTCTCCGGACCGACGATCGGCGTAGCAAAAGTCGATTCCGATTTTCGGGGTCATGCGCTACGGTCGCACCAACATCCGAGGAGAGGCCATATGTTCCAGACCTTTGATTCCGCCGGCGACCCCGCCGTCGGCAAGCCGCGTGTTGCGTTGCTCCGTCAATGGCTTGCGGCCAACGGGCTGGATGGCTTCATCGTGCCTCGTGCCGACGAGCATCAGGGCGAATATGTCGCCGACCGCTCGGCGCGGCTAAAATGGCTGACCGGCTTCAGCGGCTCGGCCGGCGTCGCCATCGTGCTCGGCGACCGTGCTTTCATGTTCGTCGACGGGCGCTACACGCTGCAGGTTCGCCAGGAGGTCGATCTCGACATCTTCTCGATCGAAAGCCTGGTCGACAATCCGCCCCCCACCTGGATCAAGGACAATCTCGGCAAGGGCGTGCGGCTTGGCTTCGATCCGTGGCTGCAGACGATCGGCGACGTCAAGGCGCTGAAAGCTTCGGCCGAAAAATCGGGGGCGACATTGGTGCCGCTCGAGAGGAATCCAATCGATGCCATCTGGAAGGACCAACCCGAACCACCGCTGGCGCCGGTCGAGCTCCATCCGATCGCGTTTGCCGGCGAACTGGCCAAGGACAAGCTGGCACGGCTGGCCGAGGCCATTGGCAAGGATGGCGCCACCCATACCGTGCTGACCGACCCGTCCTCCATCGCCTGGGTCTTCGACATCCGCGGCGGCGACGTGCCGCATACGCCGCTGGCGCTCGGCTTCGCCGTGCTCGCCGCCGACGGGTCGCACCTGCTTTTCATGGACCAGCGCAAGTTTTCGCGGACCGTCGCGGCCTATCTGACGCAGCTCGCCGAATTGCACGAACCCGGTGAATTCGAAGCGGCGATCGCAGGATTGGCCAAGGGTGGCGCAAGAATCGCGCTGGACCCGGTGCTGGCGGCGGAGAAACTGAGAATGCTGGTCGAGGACAATGGTGGCACCGTCATCACTGCACCTGATCCTGCCCGCATTCCACGCGCGACGAAAAACCAGGCCGAGATCAACGGCGCCCGCGCCGCGCATCGCCGCGATGGCGCCGCCGTAGCCAAGCTGCTTTGCTGGCTCGACCGTCAGGAACCTGGCAAGCTCGACGAGATCGCAGTCGTCACCAAGCTCGAGGAGTGCCGCCGCAGCACCGGCGAGGAAACGCAGATGCCGCTGCGCGACCTCTCCTTCGACACCATCTCGGGCGCCGGTCCGAACGGCGCCATCATGCACTACCGTGTCTCCCGTGCCACCAGCCGAAAGCTTCAGTCTGGCGAGCTGTTCCTGCTCGATTCCGGCGGGCAGTACCAGGACGGCACCACCGACATCACCCGCACCGTGCCGATCGGCAAGCCGACCGAGGAAATGCGCGAACGCTTCACATTGGTGCTAAAAGGCATGATCGGCATTTCCATGCTGCGCTTTCCGCCGGGCACGCGCGGCTCCGAGATCGATGCTGTGGCGCGCCTGGCTCTATGGAAACACGGTTGCGATTTCGCCCATGGCACAGGCCACGGCGTCGGCTCCTATCTGGCAGTGCACGAGGGCCCGCAGCGCATCGCCAGGACCGGCACCGAAAAGCTGCTGGCAGGCATGATCGTCTCCAACGAGCCGGGCTACTACAAGGAAGGCTCTTACGGCATCCGCATCGAGAATCTCGTCCTGGTGACGCCGGCCGAGCCGATAGAGGGCGGCGACATCGCCATGCACGGCTTCGAGACACTGACGCTGGCGCCTATCGACGTCAGGCTGGTGCGATCCGACCTATTGACGCGCGACGAGCTACATTGGCTCGACATATACCACGCGCGCGTGCTGGCCGAGATCGGACCAATGCTCGACGGCGAGACGCTGGCCTGGCTGGAAAAGGCAACCGCCCCGCTGCCGCACGACCAGAAGATTTGATTCTCGGAGCGGCGGTGGGCAGGTTTCGTCTACCCGACGAACTGCCGGGCGAGGACCAGCACGGCGGCGCCGGCCAAAAACATCGCCATCAGCCCGCCGCGCAGCGAGACCAGCCCGGCGACGATCAGAGCCGCCCATTCCGCCGGCCCGGCGCCCAGTGCCGCCGGCGCCACCAGCGTAGTCAGCACCGCCGCCGGCACGGCGTTCAGCCCGGCCTCGACGCGCGGATGGATGCTTTCGAAGCGCGAGATCACCAGATGTCCGCCGATGCGGGTGAGATAGGTCGCGATCGCACCGGCGACGATGATCCATAAAGTCGTGCTCATGGCCGCGCCTCCACACCGCTGTGGTGCGGCGGCAGGATGACCGCGAGCAGCACGCCGGCCACGGCGCCGATGGAGACGTGCCAGGGCGAGCCTACCGTCTTGTAGGCGATGATGGAGGCAGCGGCGCTGGCGACGACCACCGGCAGCCACAGCGGCCGTTTGCGAAAGCTCATGACCAGTCCGAGAAAATAGATCGGCAGCAGGAAATCGATGCCCAGCGCATGTGTATCGGGAATGAGCTTGCCGAACACCGCGCCAAGCGCGCTTTCGGTCACCCAGAACACATAGACCGGGAGGCCAAGCCCCATGTACCAGGCAAAGCCGACGGTTTCGCCGGCCTCCGCCTTGCGCTCAGCCACCGCGAACTGCGGATCGGTCAGGATGAAATAGCCGACAGCCTGTTGCACCAGCGGCCAATGTGCGATGCGCCGGCCGATGCCCGCCGAGTAAAGCACATGGCGGAAATTCACGGCGAAGATCGACAGCACGATCAGCCATGGCGCGACATGCTGCCCGAACAATTCGATGCCGACCATCTGGCTGGCGCCACCGAAAACCATGGCACTCATCAGGAAGGCTTCCAGCACCGAAAAACCGTTGTCGACGGCGATAGCGCCGAACAGCAGCGCAAACGGCGCCGACGCCACCACGACAGGCATCGAGAGCCGCACGCCTTGCCAGAATTCGCTCTTCGCACCGTTTTCGGGGATTGCTTCCGCCGACATCAGCCACTCCTTAGAGCGCCGCTCGTCCTGTGGACGCGAACGCTCTAACGCTTTGAATCCACGCATCGGCTCATCCGAAAATCGATCCCGAGTTCGGGCCGATGCGGGAAAGGCCGTATGTAGGG
>NZ_RZSX01000716.1:0-3344 GCF_004023105.1 Mesorhizobium sp. M5C.F.Ca.IN.020.32.2.1
GAGGAACCACAAGGTGCAGGGCAGCGTCACCGTGTAGAAGAAGTTTGGGCCGACAGATACGACGACGTCAACGCCGCCGGTCTCAATCAGCTTCTGCCTGATTTCGGCCTCAGAGCCCCGAGCGTCCGACGCCGAATTTGCCATGACGAAGCCGCCCCGGCCGGTCTCATTGAGCGCTGACCAGAACAACTCGATCCAGAGATAGTTGCCATTGTCTGGCCTTGGCAGACCGAAGGGGAAGCGGTCAGGCCGCTTGGCGACCGATTCCTTCTCCTTGTCGACGCCGGTAACATTGAAAGGCGGATTGGCCATGACGAAATCGAACTTGCCGACCACGCCGCCGAGATCGGCGAAGGGCTCGTCGTAGTAAGCATTGGCATCCATGATCGTCCCGCCGAGGCCGTGGACGGCGAGATTCATTTTGGCAAGCCGCAGCGTCTCGCTGACCTTCTCGATTCCGTAGATCGAAAGCTCCTTCTCAGGAGCATCCTGATGCGCGCGGACGAAATCCGCCGAATGGACGAACATGCCGCCCGAACCGCAGGCAGGATCGAGGATGCGCCCGCGATACGGTTCGATGATCTCGACGATCAGTCGGACGATGCTCGATGGCGTGTAGTACTCGCCGCCCTTCTGCATTTCCTGCAACGCGAACGAGCCCATGAAATACTCGTAAACCTTGCCAAAGGCGTCACCGGCGATCTCGACCGGAGCAAGAAGCTTTATCAGCTCGCGCAGGATGCCACCGCCGACGGCGCCGTAGTTCTTCGGCAGCGCATCGGCCAAATCCGGATTGTGCTTCTCGATGTCCTCCATCGCATGATTGAGTGCCCGGCCAAGATTCGACCCATCGGGCAATTGCAGGAGATGCGAGAAGCGCGACTCAGGCGACAGATAGATGACGTTTCGGGCCTTGTAGGCATCAGGTCCGGGCGGCCCGAGGCGGCTGCCTTCGCGCGGCTGCAATTCCTTCTCAACCGCAGCGAACCTGGTCTCCGCATAACGCAAGAAGAGGAGGCCAAGTACAGGCCGGGAATATTCAGACGGCTTCAGCCCGGAATTGGCGCGAAGCTGATCCGCCACGCTCCAAAGACGCTTCTCGATCTCGGCCAGATCAATCGCCATCGAATGCATTCCCCCTAAGTGCTTCTCTACGATTACAGGTCAACGATTAACAATGGCAAGCCGAGCGGCAGGAGCGTGGCGCTCACAGCTCGATTTTGATGCCGTTGTAGATGATCGCCGAGCCGGGGTTCATGCGAATACCCCATCCAGGGTTCTTGATCATGAAGATCGCCGCCTCCTCGATCGTGGCAAACTCTTTCGCGTTCGCGACCCCGTTGTCGCTGCGTGGGAAGCATTTGTAGTGAGTTCCGCCCAATCTGTATGCCTCCTTTGCCACCCCATCGACGATTGCCACAATCCGCATTGCCTTCACCTCGTAATCTTTAGGAAAGAAATGTGCGCGACCCATCGAATGAGGCGCCATCGTGTGTTCCCCCCGTGGGGGTAGTCCAGTGGTAGCATCCGCTGCGATCTATGAATGTGCGCAATAGATCGAGCGATCGACCGACCAGTTCACGGTCACTTTCGCTGGATAGAGACTTATGGCCGTGCATGAGGTTGCATCGCACTTGATAGATTGCGGATATTAGATCCGACCAGCGTACTTCCTGCCCTGGTGTCCAAGGATTTGGCTGTCGTTTGATCCGAGGATCGTCGACCACGGCCTCCGTGAAATCGCGCCGGTTGCCGTGGTGATACGGAAAGTCACGTCCCATAAACCTGATCACGTCTTGAACCTTGAAAATGGGCCACATCTCGGCGAACTCCTTGGTGCGTTGGCCGAAGGTTGGTTCCTCACGCATTAGGTCGACAAACGACTGGCTAAGTCGCTGATCGTTGCCGATCGAACGAACCATGTCGGCGTCTCGTTCCGCGCCACTCACACAAGCCATCCAGCTATTGAAGGATAGCCACAAGTCGATAAACCCGTGATATTCGTCGGCTGCTTGGCCCGCCTTGAGATAGTAGTCGATGCAGATTTGTCTGCCTTGATGCGGCATTTCCCGAAATCGCGCGAAGTTGATCAACTATCCAGCCCCCGTTGCGTGCCCGCACACTTGAACAGGATTTGTACCCCGCCTGTCCAGATGGGCAGGACCCATCGGACGTCCGATACGCCAACCTTTTGATGTCCACAGATATGGTCACTGACGTTCGGACGCCTTTGACTCATGGGCGTTGCTCTATTGGACGTTATTGAGAGGCTTGGACACGCAGTTCGCCTTCTCGCCGACCTCTGGACGCCCTGGCAGGGGGGTCCGCAAGGTCAGAGGCAGGGGTCCGCAAGGTCAAAGACGGTCCCGGCGACTTCGAGCTGGACGGCTTCATGACAACCAAGCCCAACGCCCTCATCGCTCCGATCCACGAGAAGGCAATGCCGATGATCCTGACCACACAAGGGGAAACCGAGGCGTGGCTGAGTGCCCCATGGTCGGAAGCGAAGGGTTTACAGCGTACTGCACCGGACGATGCCTTGGTGATTGTCGAGAAGCCGGCCACGCAGATCAAGTTTCCCCAGGGACCGGGCCAACTGTCGTTGCTTTAGAGCCAAAGCGGCAATACAGAAGATAGTTGGATTTGCGATGTTACGCTCGCATCAGCGCATGGCACGGTCATGCAAGAAGCGGACATCTTGGGGGAAGTTATCAAGGACTTTGCGCGATTTAACAGGCGAAGTCTGCGGATTGCGCAGGCTCCAACGATTTGATGAAGCGCAATAGCTATCCGAGTTATTTCTTGGTTGTCTTGGGGAGGCCTTCATGGAATTGAAAACTATCCGCATACAGAACTTCCGTTCCGTTGAAGACTCCGGTGATTTCACCGTCGAGCATCTCACGTGCCTCGTCGGAAAAAACGAAGCGGGGAAAACGGCAATCCTTCAGGCATTGGCGGGACTAAACCCTCACCCTGCCACGCCTTTCCAGTATGATATTGAGCGCGACTACCCCAAGAGGTTTCTTGCCCGCTATGGCGAGCGGCACAAGGATAGAGAGGCGATTGTTGCCACTACAACTTGGGAGATTGACGACGCACAGAAAGCTCTTATCACGGCTGAGTTTGGCTCGGACGCGGTGACCGGCAACCGGGTGACGATAACCCGCTCCTATAACTCTGAGGGGGTCCACTGGAGCGTTCCAGTGAACGTGAAGATCGCCATCGACTATTTGATCGCTCATGCGACCTTCTCTGCCCCGGAGAAAAGCCAGTTGGGCACTCCCACAACGGGTGATGAACTCGTTGTGAAGTTGAAGGAACTTGCAAATTCCAATCCTAAGCAC
>NZ_RZSX01000717.1:0-3341 GCF_004023105.1 Mesorhizobium sp. M5C.F.Ca.IN.020.32.2.1
CTCTACGGCAGGCGGTTGGCCATTTGCAGCGCCTGCTTCGTCTGGTCGTCGGTCAGGCCCCGCAGAAAATCGTCCATCTGCGGATCGATGAGCCCGGCGCGACGGGCGACAACGTACCAGGCGCCGGCAAGGATCGGATCCGGATCGGTGCCGATGCCGCCCATGTAAAGCTTGGCGAGGCGGTTCTGGGCGGCGACATTCCCGCCCTCGGCGGCCTGTTTCATCCAGCCGAAGCCGGACTTCAGGTCGCGGGCACCACCACGTCCCTCGATCATCCAGGCGGCGAGATCGATCTGCGCCGTATCGTAGTTCTGCCGTGCTGCCTGCACCAGCAGCCCTCGCGCCTGGACCTCGTCGCGCGGCTTGCCGCCGACGCCATTGGCATAGACCTGCGCCATCGCATATTGCGCGTCGGCAAGGCCGGTCGCGGCGGCGCGCTGATAATAGGACACGGCCTTTGCGATGCCGGCATCGCCGGGGTCCTGCTGGACCAGCAGCTGCGCGAAATTGAACTGCGCCAGACGGTTGCCGGCCTCGGCGGCGGCCTGCATCAGCGCGTAGGCCCCTTTCTCGTCCTTTTTGACGTAGCGGCCGTCGAGCAGCATCAGCGCATACTCGAACTGCGATTCTGGTATGCCCTGCTCGGCGGCAAGCGCGTACCACTTTGCCGCCTCCGCAGCGTTGACCGGCACGCCAAGACCGCGCGACAATATCTCCGCGATCAATGTCTGCGCCGCCGGGTCGCCGTTCTGGGCGCGAACCAAAGCGAGGTTGTAGGCCGTCTTGTAAAGGCCGCGCTGGAAGGCGCCATAGGCAGAATCCGACGGCTTTGCGCCGAAGCGGTCGGGATTGATGGCGTCGGCCGACGGCAGCGGGGCGGTGGTGGCAGGCTGCGGCAGCGGCGTGGCGATCGGCTTGTCCGTGCTTGCACCGATGTCGGGCTTGGGTTGCGGCAACGGGGCGGTTTCCGCCACGGCGGCCTGCACCGTGAGGGCCGCAAGCAAAGCACCGAAAAGGATTGTCCACGCCGGCACGTCAGTCCTCGAAACGCGGCGCGGTTTCGTCGAGCAGCGCATTGGCACTGGCGACTGCCATCTTCGGGTCGACGCCGTCGGCAAAGACGGCGCTGGACAGCGCCACGAATTCGGCGCCGGTGGTAGCTACCGCTTCGACCGAGGCGAGATCGGACCCGGCCATGACGATGCAAGGGATCTGGATCACATCCGCCCACCATTGCCCCAGCGACAGGTTGCGCGGGTGCGGCTCCGGCTTGTTGTCGTAGCCGAAGCGGCCGAAGAAGATGTAGTCGGGCCTGAGCTCGCCGAGTTCCAACGCATCGTCGCGTGTCTTGGCGCCGCCGGTGCCGACCATCATTTTTGCCTGAAAACGGTCGATCGTCTCGGCGAGTTCGGCCTTGCCGACCTCGACATGGATGCCATCTGCCTGGACGCGGCCGGCGATGCGGGTGTCGCCGGCAATGACGACGGCAACGCCTGCCGCTTGCGCCGCCGGCACGATCTGTTCGGCGAAGGCCTGGAAGGAGGCCTCGTCCATGCCGTTCTCGGGCAGGATCAGCGAGGCGACGTCGCCGCCCTCGAACGCCGCGCCGATGCGCTCAGCCGGCACGCCGGGCGGCGCGATCAGCACGATGCGGCAGCGATTTGGAGGCGTTGCGTCGTTCATTGGTTTTCGATCCCGGTTTTCGCCTATGCCGGGCGAAGATGGTTGCATTGCGGCATAGAGCAAAGTGCCGGCCTTGAACAGGCGGGCGGGGCAGGATCATTGGCGCATGATTGTCGTCCGGCGACGTTCTTCGCTCACTTGATCGCCTGGGTGCTCTCGGCTGGGATCTCCGATTTCCACAGTGTCCAGCCAAGATTCATGCCGGCGGCAGCGACCAGGATGGCGGCGGCGCCGACGATCTGGGCCGGATGCAGCCGGTGGCCGAAGGCGACGACATCGACCAGGATCGCGACCACAGGGTAGATAAAGGACAGCGACCCCTGCAGATGAGTCGGCAGTTTCTGAATGGCGCCGTACATCAGGATGTACATCAGACCGGTATGGACGACGCCAAGCGTCGTCAGCATGCTCCAGCTCCACGCATCGGCGGGAAGGTGGGAAAGGTTGGCGAAGGGTGCCAGCATGACGACTCCGACGCAGACCTGGATCAGGGCGATCAGGTGCGGTGGCGTGCCTTTGAGCTTCTTGGTGACGATGGCGGCCACAGCCCAGAAGAATGCCGCACCCAGCGCCATTGCGATGCCGGGAAAATAATCCGTACCGAGATTGCCTGTGCCTGTATTAGGACCTGCATCGGGCCCCACATCAGGCGAGGCGTGCACGATCAGCAGCATGCCGGCGAAGGCGATGCCGAGCCAGGCCAGCTTCGTCATGGTCAGCCGCTCTGAGAAGAAGAGCGCGCCAAAGCCGACCAGCATGAAGGGCTGGGTGTTGTAGACTGCCGTGGCGATCGAGATCGAGGCGTGGGAAAACGAACTGAACAGCAGCAACCAGTTGATGACGATGGCCGCGCCCCCAAGGGCCGCAATCGCCACGATGCGCAGCGACAGCCTGCCGCGCAGCAATCCCAGGGCAGCGCAGATGATCAGCAGCGTTATGGCGCCGAAGGCGCAGCGCCAGAAGACGACGTCCATGATGGGCTCGCCCGACATGACGACGAACCATCCGATCGTGCCGAGGATGGCCATTGCGGCCGTCATTTCGATTGTGCCGCGCACCGTGCTGTCCATGAAGATTACCTCTCGAATGCTGATGGGTTGATAATCCCATGCGGCACAAGCGCTTCCTATGTCTTGCGATAGGTGATATGCCGGCCGTGCCTAATTAAATAAGGTGACGGCGGCCTTTTCGTTGGGAATGTCAAATGCTGGACGATCTGGACCGACGCCTTCTCGAAATCCTGATCAAGGATTCGCGAACCTCGTTGAAGGAACTGGCCCAGCAGGTAAGACTGTCGTCGCCGAGCGTGGCGGAACGGCTGCGTCGGCTGGAGGATCGTGGCGTTATCAGGACTTTCACCGTCGAGATCGACCCGCAAGCGCTCGGCTACTCGCTGCAGGCGATTGTTCGCATCCGGCCCTTGCCGGGCAAGCTGCATATCGTCCAGAAGCTGATCGAGGAGATCCCGGAGTTTGGCGAATGCGACAAGGTGACGGGCGACGACTGCTTTGTTGCCCGGCTGTTCGTGCGCTCGATCGGCGATCTCGACAAGCTTCTCGACCGTATCGCCGACAAAGCCGAAACGAGCACAGCCATCATCAAGGCGCAGCCGATCCGGAGGCGCCCACCGCCGCTTGCCGCGACCGCCGTCTCAAAAC
>NZ_RZSX01000718.1:0-3338 GCF_004023105.1 Mesorhizobium sp. M5C.F.Ca.IN.020.32.2.1
CGTCAAGGGCGAGCCGGTGGCGAACCAGAACGCCAAGAAATAACTGAATTGTCGGCGGAGCGATCCGCCAGGAACGCCCTGACCGAAGATGCCATTTGCTGTATTTTCGCGCTCAGGACGACTCTGATCTGGCTGGCCACTCGTCAGGGCGCCAACGACATCGTGATGCCATTGCGCGCTGGCCCCTTGCCGGCAACATTGACAACAGTCGAAGAAAGCCCGATGGCAGCACCAATGTGACTGACCCGTGCTCAATAATTGCCCATGTGCGGACCAACGGCGAGCCGCAGGCGAACCAGAACGCCAAGAAATAACCCGATTCCAGGCGGAACGATCCGCCAGAATGCCCGACGGACGACGCCATATGCTTTATTTCTCGCGCTTCAAGATGATCCTGATCTGGCTGGCCGTGGCCGCCACAGTGATCCTCGCCGCGCCCAATCTTTTCTCTGCCAGCACGCTGGCCCAGCTTCCTAACTGGGTGCCGAAGCGCCAGATGACGCTTGGCCTCGATCTGCAGGGCGGCTCGCATATCCTGCTCAGGATGGATCCGAACGATCTGACCAAGGATCGGCTGGAGACGACGCGCGACCAAATCAGGACACTGCTGCGCGACGCCAAGATCGGCTACACCGGTCTTGCCGGATCAGGCCGGACCGTGCAGGTCCGCATCACCGATCCCGGCCAGGTCGATGCCGCCAAGACGGCGCTGAAGACATTGACCGATCCGGTGGCCGCCGGCCTGTTCAGCGGCGGCTCCGTCCAGGAGATGTCGCTGGATGATTCCGAGCCTGGCGTGCTCAAATTCACCGTCACCGATGCCGGCATCAAATACCGGACGTCGACGGCGCTGGCGCAGTCGCTCGAGGTCGTCGAGCGCCGCGTGAACGAACTCGGCACTACCGAGCCGATCGTGCAACGCCAAGGCGACGACCGCATTCTGGTCCAGGTGCCGGGCCTGCAGGATCCGCAAAGGCTGAAGGATATCCTCGGACAGACGGCGAAGCTGACCTTCCAGATGGTGGACCAGTCGATTCCGGTCGAGGAGGCGATCTCCGCCCGCCCGCCGGCGGGCTCGACGGTGTTGTATTCGACGGACGAGCCGCGGGTTCCGCATCTGATCGAGAACCGGATCATCGTCTCCGGCGAAAACCTCGTCGACGCGCAGGCAACCTTCGACCAGCGCACCAACGAGCCGGTGGTCTCGTTTCGCTTCGACAGTCGCGGCGCCACCCGCTTCGGTCAGGCTACTCAGGCCAATGTCGGGCGCCTGTTCGCCATCATCCTCGACAACGAGGTGATCTCCGCGCCTCAGATCCGCGAACCAATCCTGGGCGGCACTGGGCAGATATCCGGCAGTTTCACGGTGGAGAGCGCGAACGACCTTGCGGTCCTGCTGCGCGCCGGCGCACTGCCTGCCGACCTCACCATCGTCGAGGAACGCACCGTCGGTCCGAGCCTTGGCAGCGATTCGATCGAGGCGGGCCAGTTCGCGTCGATCATCGCCTTGTTCCTCGTCGTCGGCTTCATGCTGTTCGCCTATGGGCGACTGGGACTGATCGCGAATATCGCGCTCCTGGCCAACGTCGCACTGATCATCGCCGTCCTGTCCGTGCTCGGGGCAACGCTGACGCTGCCTGGCATCGCCGGCATCGTGCTGACCATGGGCATGGCGGTCGATTCCAACGTCATCATCTTCGAGCGCGTCCGCGAAGAGAACCGCCAAGGGCGCTCGATCGTGCAGTCGATGGATTCCGGGTTCAGACAGGCGCTGGCGACCGTCGTCGACGCCAATGTGACGACACTGATTGCGGCCGTCATCCTGTTCTTCCTTGGCTCGGGGCCGATCAAGGGGTTCGCCGTCACCCTCGCCATCGGCATCGTCACCACCGTGTTCACGGCCTTCACGCTGACGCGCTGGCTGGTCGCGTTCTGGCTGCGCCGGCAGCGGCCGAAAACGATGCCCAACGGTGTCATGCGGCTGGTGCCCGACGACACGCGCGTGCCGTTCATGGCATTCCGAAAATACGCCTTCACGCTGTCCCTGCTGTTGTCGATCGCTTCGGCCGTGCTGTTCTTCACGGTCGGCATGAACTACGGCATCGACTTCCGCGGCGGTTCGAGCATCGAGGTGCAGGCGAAGGGCCAGCGGGCCGACATCGGCGACATCCGTGAGCGGCTGACGGGCCTCGAACTGGGTGAGGTGCAGGTGCAGGAGTTCGGGTCGAACCGGGATGTGCTGATCCGCATCGGCACCCAGGGAGGCGGTGACACTGCCGAACAGTCCGCGGTTGCGAAAGTGAGAAGCGCGCTCGAAACCGACTACGAGTTCCGCCGCATCGAGGTTGTCGGTCCGACGGTGTCCTCCGAACTCGCGTTCAACGGCACAATGGGCGTGCTCGCCTCGCTGCTGGCGATGCTCGTCTACATCTGGATCAGGTTCGAGTGGCAGTTCGGGCTCGGCGCCATCATTTCGACGTTCCACGACGTGATCCTGATGATCGGCTTCTATGTCGTCGCCGGCATAGAGTTCAATTTGACCTCGATAGCCGCGATCCTGACCATTGTCGGCTACTCCATCAACGATACGGTTGTTGTCTATGACCGGGTCCGCGAGAACCTGCGCCGCTATAAAAGGATGCCGATTGCCGAGCTGCTCGACCTGTCGATGAACCAGACGCTGGCGCGAACGGTCCTGACCGGCGTGACCACGCTGTTTGCGCTGGCGGCGCTTTCGATCTGGGGCGGCGAGGTCATCCAGTCCTTCACGATCGCGATGATCTTCGGCATCCTCGCCGGGACCTATTCCTCCATCTTCGTCGCCGGGCCGCTGCTGATTCTGTTCAAGCTCCGGCCGGGCGCCCTCAGTCCAGAGGAAGCCGCGGCGGCGAAAGAGCCGCCGGCGCAGCAAGCCTTATAACGTGACGGCTCGAAGCAGATCCACGATGGCGTCGATTTCGGCGCCGGTCGTTGCTCGACCAAGACTGAAGCGAACGGCACCCATGCCGATCTTCTCGGGCACGCCCATGGCCGTGAGCACTGGGGAGAGCTCGACCCGGCCGGCGTGACAGGCCGAACCGGTCGACGCCGCGACGCCCTCTAGACGCGAAAGCACCTCGGCACCGATCATGCCGACGAACGAAACGCTGAGCGTGTTGGGAAGGCGGTGCTGAGGGTGCCCGTTGAGTGCGACACGGTCGCCGAAACTCTCCTGCAGCGCGTCCGATCGCGCAGCACGTGGACGCGCGCCATCGGCACCAGGTCGCCGGTGAGCGCACAGCCAGCGCCGAGGCCGACCGCGAGCAGAGCGCTCTCAGTGTCAGCACGCCGGCCGTGTT
>NZ_RZSX01000719.1:0-3337 GCF_004023105.1 Mesorhizobium sp. M5C.F.Ca.IN.020.32.2.1
ACCGGGCAACGCCATTTTCCGCAACAATCTCGGCAACGCCTACAACCTGATCGGCAACATCGAACTGGCGCGCAAACAGCTGAGAAAAGCGATCGAGCTCGACGGCCGGCTGGTCGAGGCATTGTGCAATCTCGGGAAATCCTACCGGAGCCAACTCGAGGGCGACATCGCCGAGGGTTTCTATCGCCGTGCGCTGGCGGTCGACAGCCAATCGCTGACGGCGCTGGTCGGTATGGGCGACCTGCTCACCGACATGGGCCGACAAGCCGAGGCGGTCGAATGCTTCCGCCGTGCCATCGCCATCGACAAGGCAAATGTCGAGGCGCTGTCCGGGCTGGCGCTCGCGCGTCGGGCCGTCAAGGGCGATCCAGCTCTGGCTTTGGTGCAGGCCCGCCTCGAACTGCCGATGACCACTGATCGCGAGCGGGTTATCCTGCATCACGCCGCCGGAAAAATCCTCAACGACCAGTACGAGTATGGCCTGGCCATCCGCCATTTCGCCAGGGCCAAGGCAATCTCCGGCAATGATTTCGACATTGCCCTGCACACGCGGCTCTATGACAGCTTCATCGAGACTTTCGACGCCGGCTTTTTCGAAGCGCGGCCAAAGTTCGGCAATCCGTCCGAACGTCCGGTCTTCATCGTCGGTATGCCCCGTTCAGGAACGACGCTGACCGAGCAGATATGCGCCAGCCATCACGATATTTACGGCGCCGGCGAGCTGGCGACGATCCGTTCATTGGCCGGCGAACTTGGATTCGACCAGCCTGATCCGGCGATTTTCGCCAAGGCCATGGTTTCGCTCACACCGACGAAGGCGAAGGAGCTTGGCTCGAAATATCTCGGCCATCTCAACAAGCGCAACGGCAAGGCGGCGCGTGTCGTCGACAAGATGCCGCATAATTTCGAGCTGCTGGCTTTCATCGGTCTCATTTTGCCAAATGCCCGCATCGTCCACTGCCGGCGTGACCCGATGGACAATTGCACATCCTGTTTCATGCATAATTTTTCCGATTCCCACGGCTACAATACCGATCTGACCAAGCTTGGGCAGTATTACCGGCAGTATGATCGCTTGATGCGCCACTGGGCCAAGGTCGTTCCGCTGGCCATCCACGACATGCCTTACGAAGAAACCGTGGCCGATTTCGAAACCCGCGCCCGTGGATTGATTGGATTTCTCGGCATGGAATGGGACGATGCTTGTCTGCATTTCCACGAAACCGAGCGCACGGTACGAACGCCAAGCCGCTGGCAGGTGCGCCAGCCGATCTATTCGTCCTCTGTAGAGCGCTGGAAACTGTACGGCGATGCCCTCGATCCATTGAAGGCTGCACTGGGTCCGCTTGTCCAACTTTGATCAAACGGTCGTTCGGTCCGAACGACGTCGAGCTCATCCCATGCGGCCACGCGCCGCCACCGGCAGCGTCTCCAGCACCCGTTCTCCGGCGATCAGATGGACCTCGTCGAACAGATTGGTGACGACGCAGCAATGGTCGGGCACGATTCGCACGCGATCGCCGATACGCAGCCTGGCGTCGCCGGAAAGCGTGACGTTGCCGTGCTCTTCGCTGAGGCCGGTGACGGTAGCGCCCGGAATACCCAGCAATTCGCCGAAATCAGGCAGCCCCAGCGTATCGCTGGACAAGGCCTTGCTCCCGGCATCGAGGATGGCCCGTGTCGGCGTCGGATGGCTGACCACCGTCGACAGCACCGTCAGCGCGCAGTCGTCGAGACTCCCGACGCCTTTGCCGACCTGGTAGCGGTCGAGATAGATGTAGGTGCCGGGGCGGTACTCGGTAACGACGGAAGCCTCGCTTGAGCGCCACATATCCGGCGTGCCGCCGCTGGAGATGCGTTCGCAGCCAAAGCCGCATGCGGCGAGCGCCTGGTGCGCGCCGGCGAGCCACGTCTCGGCCTCGGCAGCGCGGCCTGCCGCCGGATAGGTCATCAGCCCGCCGAAGGCGAGCCCCCTGGCCTTGTCGATCTCCCTGGCCAATGCGACCGCCTCGCTGGCCGACTGGACGCCGCAGCGGCCCATGCCGGTGTCGCATTCCACCAGCACCTGTAGCGGCTGGCCTGGATCGGTGAAGGTGGCGGCGAGGCCCGCAAGTGTTTCCAGGCTGTCTGATGTCACCGACAGCGTCACACGACCGTGCAGCGCCTTGAGGCGCTCCAGCTTGGCCTTGCCCAGAATGTTATAAGGGAGAAAAATATCGGTGAGGCCGGAATCGGCCATCACCTCGGCTTCACCGATCTTCTGGCAGGTGATGCCGACCGCACCCGCTGCGATCTGCTTCTTTGCCCAGTAAGGCAGTTTGTGGGTCTTGATGTGCGGCCTGAGCTTCAGACCATGGCGATCGGCATGGGCCTGCGCCCGCGCGATGTTGGCTTCGGCGCGGTCGACATCGATCAGGATCGCCGGCGTATCGAGATCTTCTATACTCAGCATGGGATGCCACCATCAGGAAACTGGTTGCCGTTATGACCTCGATCGAACCGGATGTCATGAGGCCAGCTCATGCGGTTTACGTCGACACCGGATCGGCGTTCGGCTATTCGGTTTGGAGATCGCCTAGGCCGACGGGAAGGAAACCACGACCATGAAACGCTCCACCATCAATGATATCATCCGCGACGCCGATGCCTTCATCCGTTCGTTCGGCTACATCATGCCGCCCTTCGCCTACTGGACCCCGGAACAGATGAAGGCGCGCCGGCAGGATTCGTCGGCCATCTTCTCTTCCCGGCTCGGCTGGGACATCACCGACTACGGCCAGGGCAAGTTCGACGAGCTCGGCCTCTTCCTGTTCACCGTTCGCAACGGTCGCTACGAGGACATGAAGAAGGGCATGGGCATGCTCTATGCCGAAAAGATCATGATCTCGCGCAAGGACCAGCTGTCGCCAATGCATCGCCACAACATCAAGGCCGAAGACATCATCAATCGTGGCGGCGGCAAGCTGGTGCTGGAACTGTTCATGCACGATCGCGATGGCGGCATCGATCCGACGGCCGAAGTATCGGTGCCTGTCGACGGAACCATCCACAGGCTGCCTGCGGGCGGGCTGCTGAAGCTCGACCCGGGCCAGAGCGTCACTCTGCTGCCGGGCGTCTGGCACGCCTTCTGGGCCGAAGGCAAGGACGTGCTGATCGGGGAGGTTTCGACCGTCAATGACGATCTCACCGACAATGTCTTCCGCGAGCCGATCGGCCGCTTCGCAGACATCGACGAGGACGTTGCGCCGCTGCACCTGCTCGTGTCCGACTACGAGAAGTGGGTGGGTTAGGAGCCATGCCTTCTAATTTGCTCGATTGAGGAGCCCGCGGAGTCGGC
>NZ_RZSX01000071.1:0-12820 GCF_004023105.1 Mesorhizobium sp. M5C.F.Ca.IN.020.32.2.1
CAGGCCGGTCGCGGGAACAACCGCGACGTCGTAGCGGCGGCTCGGCTTGAGGCCAGCGACGACGGCACTCACCCCTTTGCCCCCGGTAATGGAAATCGTGTCGCCGTCCTTGATCGTCTCGAGCACCAGCCTGGCCGCGGCCTCGCCGACGCGCTGGAGCGCAGTCTGCGGATTGTCTGAAACGGAAGGGACGACGACGGCCCTTTGGAGTCCACCTATCGCGACCAGTCGCGCCTCGATATCGACCAGTTGCTCGACCGGCGACTTGATCTTGATCTCGACAAGCCCGAGTTGATGACCGCGCTTGATCAGCCGGTTGACGGTCGCATGCGAGATGCCGAGCTCCTTGGCGATTTCAGCTTGCGTCTTGGCTTCCATGTAATGAAGCACAAGCGCCTGATACATCTGGCGGACGATCGTGATGTCGTCCCGCGAATTGGTTGGTGACATGATTGGATGCTCAACTCTCGCGCTGCTGCTCAGGATTTCCTGCGATGCAGGAAGTGGTCGATCGATACTGCCGCGAGCAGGATGCATCCCTTGATCATGTCCTGCCAATAGACGGAGACGTCGAGCAGGATCAGCGAACTTGTGACCACCGAGAGCAGCGCCATGCCCAGTATGGCGCCGAAGATGGTGCCCGAGCCGCCATTGAGCGATGCCCCGCCAATCACCGCCGCGGCGATGATGTTGAGCTCCATGCCAGCGCCGAAGGTCGGGGTCGCAGCGCCAAAGCGCGACATGTAGATGACGCCGGCAAAGCCCGCCAGGGTCGAGCAGAGAACCGTGACCCAGAATTTAACCTGCTTGGTCTTGATGCCCGAAAATTGGGCCGCCTTCTCGTTGCTGCCGGTATAGAAGACCTTGCGGAAGGCGGTGGCACGCCGAAGCAGGAAATCGAAGATGGCTACGACCACAACAAAGATGACGATGACATAAGGCACATTGCCGAAGCTGCCCTGGCCGATCGCTTTGAACCCCGGCGGCAGGGTGAACAGCGACAGCGGGGTTCCCTTGGTGATGACAAGGCAAAGACCGCGCACGATCACCATCGCTGCCAGCGATGTGATGAAGTGATTGAGTCCGATGACGGTCACGAAGAAGCCCATCGCCGCGCCGATCAGCGCGCTGGCGCCTATCCCGATTAGGCTCGCGGTCCACGGGTCCAGACCCATCAGGAAGAGAGCGCCTGACACGACCATGGAGAAGCAGACCACCGACCCGACGGACAGGTCGATGCCGCCGACAATGAGAAGTATCGTCATGCCGACCACGACGATGCCTTCGATGGAGAAGCTCATCAGCATGGCGCGGAAATTTCCCCAAGTCAGGAAATGCGGCGAAGCGAATGTCATGGCGATGCACAGCGCCAGCATGATTGCGATCAGCCCCGCCTCGCGCATTGACCCAAGACGCAGCCAGTTGCGCCCGCCAAGCCCGGGGGCGCTCGCCTTGAGTTCAGCGTCCATGAGGGTTCCTCCGGTCTGTCTAAGCGACATTCTGAACCTGCCTTGCATTTGATCGTTGCTGCCGGAGACCCGAAGCCAGCAGCATGATTGCCTCTTCGGTCAATTCGTCCGCGCCCAGTTCGCCGGCAATGGCACCTTCGTGTATGACAAGCACACGGTCGCTGAGCCCGATCAATTCCGGAAGCTCGGATGAAATCACGATGACGCCGACGCCCCGTTCGGCGAGATCGCGAAGCAGGCGATGAATTTCCACTTTCGCGCCGACATCGACCCCGCGTGTGGGCTCGTCCAGAATGACCACTTTGGGGCCAACCGACAAAAGCCTGGCGATGGCGACCTTCTGCTGATTGCCACCGCTAAGCGTCGACACCTGTGCCTCGATGCCGCCCATGCGCACACCGTGGCGCTCGACCAGATCGGTGGCTTGCTTTGCCTCGGCGCGGCGATCGAGCAGCCCAAGCGGTGTGGTCAGTTTCCGAAGGTCCAGCGCGGAGATGTTAGATGCAACCGACAGGTCGAGGAACAGGCCAGACGCCTTGCGGTCCTCGGAGAGGTAGACCAGACCCGCGCGCACCGCATCGCTGTAGGTCCTGATGCTGACCGGCTCGCCATTGAGTTCAACCGATCCCGACAGCTTCGGGCGCAGGCCGCAAACGGTCTGGACCATCTCGCTGCGGCCGGCGCCAATCAACCCGCCGATGCCAAGAATTTCGCCCGCACGAAGCGCGAAGCTGACGCCGTCGGAACCCTCTCGATAGGAGAGATTCCCGACCGACAGCACAGGGCGGTCGGTACGCCGTTCAGGCGAGAGCTTTTGCGGATAGAGCTGCGTGATTTCGCGCCCGACCATCTTGCGCACGACATCATTGGGAGTGACCGACGCGATAGAATCGGTCGCGACATATCTGCCGTCACGAAAGACCGTGACGCGGTCGCAGAGGTTGAATATCTCGGCCATGCGGTGGCTGATGTAGATAATTGAAATTCCGCGCGCCTTGAGATCGCGGACAATGGCGAAAAGACGCCGCGCCTCGGTCTCGGTCAGGGCGGCTGTCGGCTCATCGAGCATCAGCACCCGGCATTCGAGCGTCAGCGCCTTGGCTATTTCTACAAGTTGCTGGTTGGAAATCGAAAGGTCGGCGACCGGCGTCTCGACCGGGATCGGCGCCAGCAGGTCCATTATCTTCTGCGCATCAATGTAGAGCCGGCGAAAATTCATCAGCGGCGCGCGCCGATTGTTGATGGCCGCCATGAGGATATTCTCGGCGACCGTAGCATCCTGGCAGAGCGCGATTTCCTGATGGACGAGGCCTATGCCAAGCCGCTGCGCGGCGGATGGTGATGCAATGGTGACGTCCTTGCCTTCGAGACGAATGGCGCCTTCGTCGGGTTGCACAATGCCGGCGATGATATTCATCAGCGTGGACTTGCCCGCGCCATTCTCGCCGCACAGCGCGTGAATTTCGCCCCGCTGCAGCGTGAAATCGACCCCGGTCAGCGCTTTGATGGCGCCGAAAGATTTCGATATGTCGCGGATTTCAAGAATGGCGGCGGCAGTCACTCCGTCCCCCTGCAGCGTTGAAGTTGACGGTTGGGTCGACGGGGCGCGAGCGCGCCCCGTCCCGGATCGAGCATCTTCGAAGAGCCCCGAAGAGATAACGGTGAGCCCTTATTCCTCGATGCCCTTGGTGCCGCGCCGCTTGAGGTAGGCATCCCAATAGAAATCGTCGGCATTTTCCGCAGTGACGATGGAAAAGCCGTTGTCGACGAAAGGCACGCCCATGCCATTGAATCCCGACCGCCGGGCGTCGTTCATCGGATCGATCAGCTCAGGATGCTTGGCCAGCCACAGCAGCATGAACCCCATATAGCCCTGCATGCCCTGGTTCGGGTTGACTGAGCCAAAAATTTCGCCGGCCTTGATCATATCGAGGATCTTGGCGTTGACGTCGGCCAGCATAACTCGGATCTTGCCGCCGCCTTCCTTCGCGGCCTGAGCGGCGCCGATTGCCGAGTTGGCTTCCGGCATGAACACCGCGCCCAGTTCGGGATGCGCCTGCGCGAGGCTGAGCACGGCCTGATAGGCCTTCGTCGCATCCTGGTTCGACGCCGCGCGGCCGACAAGCTTCATATCCGGCCATTTGGCTTCCATGCGGGCGATAAAGGCGGCGATGCGCTTGTCGTGATTGTCCTGTCCAGGGTTTTCGAGGACCGCGTATTCGCCCTTGCCGTCCATCGCCTTGGCGACTGCATCGGCGGCATAGGTGCCTTCGGCGACGTTGTCGGAGGTGATGTAGGATACTCGTTTGGAGTTGGGCGAATCTGCGGCGAATGTGACTACGGCCGTTCCCTGGTCTATCGCCCGATTGATTGGCTCGATGAATGGATCGGAGTTCATCGGATGCACCAGGATGCCAGCCGGCTTCTGAGCCAGCGCCTGGTCGAATGTCGCTATCTGCTTGTTCACGTCGTATTCTGGGGTTCCGGTGTATTCGGTCTCGCAACCGAACTGCTGTCCGGCCTGCTTGAACATCTCATAGACCGGGAACCAATATTCGACGCCGGAAACCATGACGTTCATGACGTATTTTTCACCCGGCTCGCATTTGAACGGGTTAGCGGTCTGGGCCGCGGCGTGGCTTGCCCCCAACACAGTGGTGGCTGCTGCCGAAATGGCGAGCATGCTCAAAAATTTGCGCAAGAGTCCTCCCTCGGCCGAAGCCTGGTCAATGGGCGGTCGGACACTTACGTGCCGCCGCTTGTGGTTGATGAGGCCGAACCTCCTCCCGAGGCCCAGCAGTCGATCATTCGCAGGAGTTGGCTCGAGTGTCAATAAAATTCATATGCAGAAATATATTTCACACCTCATCGCGACCGGCAACTTCGCGCCAATTGGCGACCCTCTCCGACGTATATTGATACCGACATGGGAGTTCGCGCACTTCGGGTGCCTGTTCGAACACCGCGGCCTCGATGCCGAGTTCATGCAGAGCTAAAGCTGTCGTCAAGCCGCCAATCCCGGGCACCCGCAATCAGAACTTTCATTGCTCCGTCTCTCATCAGTTGTCCGCCCGGCGGGCGTAGAGCATCCATTACTGGCATTGGTCAGATGACCGCCTTCGGGAGGTTGATCCGCGCACCTGACTAGGATAACATGACAATCGTAGTTTAGTTTAGCCGCGGCCGCAGCAAGGCTGGCCCTTCACGCGCGGCGCCATCAAAACCTTTGAAACTCAGCACAGAACGCCTGCGCGGCGTCTGTGTGACATGGCGTCCGCAACGAATGATCGACAGGAATCAGATTGCAGCAGAACAGGCAACGTTTCGAGCCTTCGCAAACAGCTATCTGCGTGAGTTGAATTCCGGGAACCCCGTGTTCCACCGCATTGGAGAACGGAACTTCGATTGCGTGGAGATTTCCCTGCCATCGCGGCATGTAGTCCTGCGTATCGAAATCAAATCCCGATCGCTTTGCGGAATGCACCTCTTTGGACAGATCTGGATGCGTCAGGATGCCGGTCCAAACTGGCACGAGATAGAGCCGATCCTGGCCGTGCATCTGCTTGTGCTGGGAGCCAGAGAAGCCGGATCGGCAACGCACCGACAGGCCGATGTGGAGCTTCTTGAGCGGATTCTTCAGAGCTGTCAGGCGACAAAACGTTACCTCGACGCCGCCGACCGGGCGCCGCCACTGGTCGGCTTTATAGCCGCGGAACAATCCCTGTATTTCGGACATCCGCTGCATCCGACGCCCAAGAGCCTGCAGGGCATGTCAAACTGGCAGCAGGATGTTTATGCCCCCGAATTGCGCGGCGGTTTCCAGCTGACCTATTTCGCTGCCGCTGCCCACCTTGTCCGCGAGGATTCCGCCGGCATCGCGGTGACCTCGATCGTCGGGTCATTACTGGGGAATGACGCCGGCAACGTTGCCGCCAGCAGCGGCGAAATGCTCCTGCCCATGCATCCGCTGCAGGCGGAAGCATTGATGCTCCACCCGGCGGTGCGCGCGCTCATGGATTCAGGGCAGATCCGGTATCTCGGTCCGGCAGGGCCGGTGTTCACGGCGACGTCCTCGGTACGCACGGTTTACAGCGACGACGCCGCCTGGATGCCGAAATTTTCGCTGCCCGTCCGCATCACCAACTCCAAGCGCGTTAACAGGCGGCATGAGCTGGAGGCCGGCGTTGCGGTGGCGCGCCTGTTCGAATGCGCCGGGATCGACACGTTCGAGCCGCGCCTGGGCTTTCTCCATGACAGCGCCTACGTGACGCTGGATATTTCCGGACAGGCCGAGAGCGGTTTCGAAGTCATCTTCCGCGAAAACCGGTTCCGCGCCGACGATACCGTAATAACCGTTTCGGCACTGACGGCCGAACCGCGTCCCGGGCACAGCTCGTTGTTCGAAAACGTCGTCCGGCGCGTCGCGCGTGATCATGATATCTCTGCGCGGCAGGCGTGCCGTCGCTGGTTCGAATGCTATCTCGACTGTGCGCTCGACCCGCTGGTCAGACTCTACGACCGGTTCGGCGTCGCGCTGGAAGCGCATCAGCAGAACAGCTTGCTGGACCTTTCGCAGCAGGGGCTGCCCAGCCGATACCTCTATCGCGACAGCCAGGGATTCTACCTCTCGAACAGCTTCAGGGCCCGGTGGTATCGCCTGGTGCCGGAGGTTGTCCAAATCCGCAGCCTCTTCTTCGATGACCGTGAGATTCGCGAGCGGCTCTCCTACTACCTCATCGTCAACCAGATCTTCTCGGTCGTCGCGCGCGCCGGACATGACGGCTTGGTAAGCGAGGCCGAACTGCTCGGCATCCTGCGAGTGCGGCTCAAAAAGCTGGCGGGAGAGCTCACTGGCGCAGGCCGGGAATTCGCGTCCAGCCTGCTGGACAAGCCGAACATCACCGCAAAGGCCAATCTGGCCATCCGGCTGCAGGACGTCGATGAGCTGGCCGAGGGCGGCAGCGCCATCTACACGCATTTTGCCAATCCACTGAGCGGTGTCGGGCTTTTTATGGCCGCGGAGCAGACACATGCCATTGCCTCTTGATCTCCACGGCATCCCCGAGCTGCGTGTCATGCGCCAGCTCGCGGAAGCCCTGGTCTATGAGGGCCTGGTCGATTGCGCGGTGTGGCGAGGCGGCGGGAAAGCCCGTTTCGAATGGCGCTGCGACGGCGCCTCGATACGCTGCGAGGGATCGATCGGCGCCTTCGGCCGGGTCAGGATCGCCCCCGAAACGATCATGCGGGGCTGCGGCGGCCCATGGCGGCCGGCGACGCTCGGCGATCTCCTTGCGAGTATAAACACCTGCCCCGATCGGCGTGCGCAACTTACATCCGAACTGGATCGGACGCTGGATTTCAGCGCCTGGAACAAAAGCAACCTCCGGCGCAGACCGCGCCGCGATCTCCCATTTGCGCAACTCGACAGCGCGATCGATGAGGGCCATCCCTATCATCCGTGTTTCAAGGCGCGCACCGGCTTCGATTACACCGACCATGCGGCGTACGGCCCGGAAGCAGGCAACGCCTTCCAACTGGCCTGGCTGGCGGTCGCGCCCGAACGTCTGCACTCGGCGTTTCCCACGGACGAGCAGGCTTTCTGGATGCACGAACTCGGCGCCGAAACGTACGCGCTGCTGGACGAGCGCCGTGGCCCACTCGGCGACAATGCAGGGCGGTTCGGCCTGATGCCGCTGCACCCCTGGCAATGGAAAGCGTTGCAGAGCTCGGAACTGTCACGCTGGCTGGCGGAGGGCTCCGCCGGATTCCTCGGCGAGGCCGGTGATCGCTACACCGCCAGCCAATCCGTGCGGACGCTTTTCAATCGCGATCACCCGCGACGCGCCAATCTTAAACTGCCGATGAATCTCGTCAACTCGTCGGCCAAGCGTATTATCGAACCGCATTCGGTGGGCAGCGCGCCGGCGATCAGCCGCTGGCTGAAGGACATCGTCGCCGGCGATTCGCTGTTCGAGGCGCGCTATCCGCTCACGATCCTCGGCGAATATGCCGGCACGATCGCAGATCGGGACGGACCGCTCGCAGGACAGATCGCCGCGATTTGGCGAGAGGACGTTACGAGCAGCCTTAAGTCCGGCGAAACCGCGGTGCCTCTCAACGCGCTGATGGCCTTGGAGAGTGACGGCCGGCCGTTCGTCGCGAACTGGATCGAGCAGTACGGGCTGGACGTCTGGCTCGACAGGCTTGTGGATACGGTGGTGATGCCGGTGTTTCACCTGCTCGTCGGCCATGGCATCGCGACGGAAGCGCATGGCCAGAACCTGATACTGATCCACCGGGACGGCTGGCCAGTGAGGCTGGCAATGCGCGACTTCCACGACAGCGTCGAATATGTGCCGGGCTTCCTGCGCGATCCCGATGCTGCACCCGACTTCCTCGCCTTGAACCCCGCCTATCGCGACGCCGCGCCCAACCAGTACTATTGGATGGTGAGCGCCGAGCTGCTCGGCGAGCTCTGCATGGACGCCCTGTTCGTCTACAACCTCGCCGAGATCTCGCATCTGTTGCGGCACTGTTACGGGCTCGACGAAGACAGCTTCTGGTCGGATGTCGGCAGGCGATTGCGGGACCATAGCCGGCAGTTCGGACTGACACACCGGCAAGCGGCACTTGGCCTTTTCAAGCCACGTATCCGCACGGAATCGCTGCTGCGGCGGAAGCTCTCGCCACCGGGCAACGAATGCGCCCACGAAATCCCAAACAGCCTTGCAGTCGCGTAAGGGAACAGAAAACATGATCACAATCAACGACACGGTCTTTGATCAGGCCTATTTCCGCGATGCGGCGGACCGCATGGCGGCGGCGGCGCAACTCGACAAGCGCGCAGGCGACCGTTTTGCGGTCTGCTTCTCCGAGGCGCAGGATTGGCTGGCGTTCTTCTTTGCCGCGCGCTCGGCCGGCGCCAGCGTTCTGCCGCTGCATCCCTCGACACCATATGCCGCAGCGCGCCGGCAGGCGGAGACGGCAAGGTGCAACTGGCTTTTCTACAACCGGCTGGAAGGCGAGCCGATCTGCGAGGAGCGCGCGAGCGAAGCTGGACAGCTATTGCAGATGAGCTCCGGCACGACCGGCGAGCCGAAATGCATCGCGCGCGCCTGGAGCGACATAGACGACGAGATCGAGAGCTACACCTCGGCGTTTGTCGAGCCACAGGACATGACCCCCTTGATCGCGGGGCCAACCACCCATTCCTATGGCTTGATCTGCGGCGTACTGGTGGCGCTGAAGCGCGGCCAGTCGCCCGCCATACTGGACACCGGGAACCCCAAATTCCTGCTGCGCAAGCTGCGCGAAACCGAGCGCCCCTACCTGATCTCGTCGCCGGCCATCTTGTATACGCTCGCCAGGCTTTTGCCGGCCGGCGAGCAGATCCACGCAACGATGACATCCGGTACCCTCTTACCCGAACCCTGGTTCAGGCAGATCAGGGCCAAATCCAGGCACATGTTCCAGCAGTACGGCTGCTCGGAGGCCGGCTGCATCGCGATCAACCCGAATGTTCAAGCGGCTAATGAAGTCGGTTATGTGCTGCCGCGCTTCTCGTTGCGTGATACCGGCACGGCCGGCGAGCCGAAAGAAATTGCCGTCGAGCGCAAGGACGTGGCGGTCGAGACGCGCGACCTTGGCTATCGCCGCGACGACGGCATGCTGGTCTTCCTGTCGCGCCTCGATGACCTGATCAACGTCTCGGGCCTCAACGTCTATCCGAAGGAAGTCGAGGACGTCGTCTTGACGTTCGGCGGCATTGGCGACGCCGTCGTGTTCCGTAAACAGGATGCATTCGCGGGCGAGCGCGTCGCGCTTCTGTTCAGTGCCGAACATGCGGTCGACCGGACGCAGCTTCGGCAACGGTGCGCCGAGCGGCTTGCAGCACACCAGGTGCCAACTGAAATCCTTCAGGTGGAGCGGATCCCGCGCCAGGCGAACGGGAAGATCAGCAGGCGCGACGTGGCCGCGCGCTACGGTGCGGGCGAATTCGGGCCGGTACGGACGGAGGCAGCCTGATGACCTATGATCAAATACTCGACGCAATCGGGACTATCCTGCGCGACAAGCTCGACAACCAGCATATGGATGCCTTCGCGCCGCAAGCCAGGCTGAACGAGGATCTGTATCTCGACTCCGTGCTTGTCCTCGAAACCATGCTGGCTCTTGAACTCGACCACGGCGTCGCGTTGCCCGAGGCGGTGATCAGTCGCCAGGATCTGGACACGGTAGACGATCTGGCGCGGTTGTTCGCCAAGGCGTCGGAACCAAGTGGAACCCTGGTGAAGCCCGCAAAAGAGCTTGTTCTCGCTCGCGCCGAAAGAGAAGCGGCCGAGCGGATCGGCGTGCATGGCGAGGACTTTGTCGACATCAAGGTCCATTGCTTCGTCAGCAATGTCTGTCACGCGGTGAAGCAAAGGCAGCTTGACCATCGACCCTTCTTCTTCGGCGTCTGGGATGCGGGTTTCGCCGTCGATAAAAGCTGGCGGCTGGCGTATCACGCGTCTGAAATCAACCACGACTTCTTCCGCGATTGGTTCGAGCGCCTGTATGGCGCCAAGGTTCGCCAATGGTATCGGCCGGGCGCTACGAAGGAAGAGAACCTGGCGACGATGCTGGAGCTTCTGGAGCGCAAGAAGGAGAGCGAGTACCTGATGGTGATGCTCGATCTCTTCCACCTGCCGGAGCGCGAGAACAAGTTCAACCAGAATCCGTTCCCGCACTATTTGATGCTGGAACACACCGAGGATCCGGCGGTTTGGATGGTCCTCGACCCGGATTTCCGCTGGGAAGGCAGGATCGAGAAGCAGAAAGTCATCAACGCGATCATGCAGCCGACTGTTGCCGGCGGCTTCATCTTCGACGCTGCCGACATCAGGAAACCGTCGGCCATCGATCTGCGCGACTACTTCCTTGCCTGCTTCCATGAAGATGACAATCTTTTGACACGTGCCACGCGCGAGGTCGTCCGGGCGCATTTGGAAGGCCGCGACGGCCTGAAATTGGCCGAGTTGTCGACGGCGCTGCGCGAGTTGCCAGTTATCTCGATCCGCAAATACGCGCTGGAGCACGGCTTTGCCTTTTTCTGGCGATCGCTGCAGCTTTCCAACGCCGAGTTCGACACGATCTGCGACGACATCGAATCCTTGATCCAGGAATTCAAGGCGCTTCACTACGCCATCATGAAGCTCGGCCAGATAGGCGACGAAGCGCTGGCGGTACGGATATTCGAAAAACTCGATGTTCTGGACGCGATGGAGCGCTCGCTGAAGCGCCGTCTCGCCCACACCTATCGGTTGTGGTGCGACACCCGCGGCCTCCTGCACGCGCCACGCCACGATGTGGAGGACGCCGTCGCATGAGACTGTCGCTCTGCACGATCACGTTCCGCCATCACCTGCTGTCGTTGGAGGATATCGCGCGATGGGCGGCGGCGAGCGATTTCCAGGGGGTAGAGCTCTGGGGCGCACACGCGCGCAACATGCAGCATATGACCGACCGCAACGCCGACTGGATGGCGGCATTCGGCCTTTCCGTGCCGATGCTCAGCGACTATCTGCCTTTCGATGAGGATCTGACGTCACTGCGTCATGCCACGTCGAATCTCTGCCGTCTGGCCGGCCGCTGGGGCGCCCGCAAGGTGCGAACATTCGCCGGCAAGTCGGCAAGCCGGGACACCTCGCCCGAAGCGCGCTGGCGACTATCGGCGCGGCTCAAGGATGCCTGCATGATGGCGCAGGACCAGGGCTGCCAGATGCTGGTGGAGACACATCCAGGAACGCTTGCTGATACGCTGGCGTCGACGCAGCGCCTGCTCGAGGAGGTCGATCATCCCGCGCTGGGGATCAATTTCGACACTTTGCACGTCTGGGAAGGGGGCGCCGATCCGGTCGCTGCGCATCGCGCGCTGTTGCCGCACATCCGGCACTATCATCTGAAAAATGTACGCTCGCGTGCAGACCTCGCCGTGTTCGAGCCGGCAAATGTCTATGCCGCGGCCGGAAAGCGGACGGGCATGACCGCGCTTTTCGATGGTGCGGTGGACTATCTGCAATTCCTGGATGAGGTGTTCGAGCGCGAGGAAGTAGATGCCTCGCTGGAATGGTTCGGCGGCGACTGCTTCAACATTCTCGCCACCGACGCCCGCAACATGCGTCTACTGCGGGCGGACCGCGAGGCACCGATCCGCGTCGGCGTCGCTTGAGCATCGAAGGCGCCAACGCAAACATCGTTTTCGCAGCCGGCGCGGGCGATTGTCCGCGACCAGCGTTTTTGCAACATCAGAATCGCGCCGTGGCGCTCAGCCGGAACGAGCGGCCGGGATCAAAGTGCGGCGCCACGCCAACGAAATCCTGCCCGTAGGCAGCACGGTCGGTGTAGGCTTCGTCGAAGATGTTGAGGGCATCGGCTCGCAGCGTGAAGTTCGGCTTCGAAGGCGGCGTCCACTCGACGTAGGCGTTCACCACCTCATAGCCGGGCAGTTCCTTCTTTGCGCTTGTCGGATCGGTTGGATGCCGCACCAGCGTCCTGTCGGTTCTCAAGGCGATTTCGATGTCGCCACCGACCTTGACGCCCCAATCGTCGAATGTGTAGCCGGCGCCGATCATCACGATCTGTCCGAGAGGCGTCGTCAAATAGCGGCCGATCTCCGTATCAGCCGGCTCGCCGTCGACGTCGGCATTGATGTCGGCGTATTTCAGGCTGACAAAGCCGGCGTCCCAATCATAGCGGCCGCCGATTTCCCAGCCTTTGGAAACGAGATCAAGCGTTCGGATCGATGTGAAAACAGGCACCGGCGCGCCGCGTCCGAACACCGGCAGGCGCGCGTCGTTGATGTGGGTGCGAAACACGTTCGCCTCGAAGGTGAAGCCGTTGTAGCGCGCCTCTAGACCGGCCGTATAGTTGTTAGAGGTCACCGGCTCCGGGCCGTCGCCATAGGTCCACAGCGGGTTCTGCAGGTAGTTTTCCGCCAGCGGAACGCCGCCCCAGACATGCGAGGTCCCAGCCTTTACGGTCAGGAACTCCGGGATAAGGTCATACTCGCCCGAAATGTTGCCGCTCAGGCCCGCATTGTTCCAATCCGAATCGTCGACGCCGGTGAACCATTGGTGATCGGCGCGCCCGCCGAAGGAAATCCTGGTCCGGTCGAAGGGCTCCAGCCGCGCCTGCGCATAGGCGCCGATATTAGTGGCGCGCTCGTCCGTAAAGAGCGGCTCCGTCGGGTTGAGATAATCCAGATCGGCCTTGTCGTTGTAGAAGTCGAAACCCGCAGTGACGCTGCCGATGTCGAGCGCGAACCGGTTCTCCACTTTCCCGTTGAAGCTGCTGGTGGCGCCTTCCGTGGG
>NZ_RZSX01000720.1:0-3335 GCF_004023105.1 Mesorhizobium sp. M5C.F.Ca.IN.020.32.2.1
TCACATAGTTCCAGAGTGACCATATCGCGACGTTCAGATCTGCGTCCGCTACACCGGCTCCGGACAAGGTCTTGCTTAGCAGTTCTAGGCGGCTGAGCATGTTCGGCCCGAGCGCCCGGCGCGGCAACAGCGACGCCGACCAAGGATGGCGCAGCATGCTGGCGCGCCAGTCTTCAAGCATATGAACGACTTCTCCGCGCCAGTCTTGAGACTCACCCATTTGTGGCGGTCCGCGATATTCGAGCACCGAGTCGAGCGCCAGATCAAAGACATCCTCTTTGTTGTCGACGTGCCAATATAGGCTCATCACGCCCGAGCTAAGGCGATCGGCCAGCCGACGCATGGTCAATCCGTCGACTCCCTGGGCGTCCAGCAGTTCTACCGCGGTCGCCACGATGCGTTCCCGAGAGAGCGGCGGTTCACTGCGCGCCTGCATTGGCTGGAGCCACTCACTTGTCGGTTGAGACCGTTTGCTCCGGGCGCCGGTACGTTTGGCTGCCATCCGCTCTTCCTCGCTGTTGAGAACGTCGATTTTGACCGGCAACGCAAGGAATGTCGATCTTGGACGATTGACTCGTACGGTGTACCATACGATGACTCGTACGTCGCACGAGTCATCATATGAGCGATACGGTTAAAGTTCAATCATACCGGCCGCGAGGGTACGTTGGTCGCAGTCCGCAAAGCCAAAGAAAATCATGTCACACGAAATCAAGCATCTGCTTACCGGAGGGCTAATCATCATGACCATGGGAGTTCCCACTGCGACGACAGCGAATGAGAACGATCTCAAGCTGACCATCGTCAATCCACAAAACCTCTACGACCCGTCGCCGAACGGCTACAGCACGGCGGTGATCACGCCCCGCGAAGCCCGGGTGGCCTACATCTCCGGACAGGGCGGCCAAGACAGTACGGGAGCCTTGTCGCCCGACTTCGCTGTCCAGGTCGAGCAGGCCTACACAAATTTGCGTACCGCCCTCGATGCGCTCGGTGCCAGGCCGGATCAGGTTGCAAAGCTCACGGTCTTCGTGGTCGATCACGATATGTCCAAGCTTGAGGTGTTGACCAAGAACATCAAGAAGATGTTCGGCGAGGCGCTGCCGGCGCAGACCCTGATTCCCGTGCCCAAGCTTGCAATTGACCCCATGCTCTTCGAGGTGGAAGCCGTCGTCATTCTGGAGTAGTGGTTAGATCTCCTTTCGCAAATATCCTAAGCTTCGCGATAGTTTCACCCTGTCCATCCAGTCAATGGTTTGCCTGTCGCAAATGTCCTCGCAAAAGTGGTGTTTCGCGACCGATTTTGGCGACAGCCGCAAGGGGTGCTCGCCACCCGAATGCGACGGTCATGCAGTTGTGCGGATCGAGGAGCCGAATGTGATGGTCTTGGATGCTGTACGTGCCTTGGTGTTCGACGTATTCGGCACTGTTGTCGATTGGCGCAGCGGCGTGGCGCGCGAAGCTGAACCGTTCCTGAAGCGGTATGGAGCCGGAACGGCCGTTCCTACCGCTTTCGCGGATGCGTGGCGTCGCCGTTACTCGCCAGCGATGGAGGAGGTGCGCAGCGGCCGGCGGCCCTTTACACGTCTCGACGTGCTGCATCGGGAGAATCTGAAAGCTGTTTTGCCGGAATTCGGGATCGACCCGGCTTCGGTGCCAGCCTCCGAACTGGACGAACTGAACCTGGCATGGCACCGATTGGAGCCATGGCCGGACGCGGTGGCCGGCCTCACGCGGCTGAAGGCCCGCTATATCATCGCGCCGCTCTCGAACGGTAACATCGTCCTTATGCTCAACATGGCGAAGCGTAGTCGTATCCCCTGGGATGCGATCCTCGGCGCCGAACTCGTGCAAGCGTACAAGCCGATGCCGGAAGCTTATCTTCGCACCGCTGACGTGCTGGCAATGAAGCCGGATGAGATCTGTCTTGTGGCCGCCCACAATGGCGACCTTGCAGCGGCTCGGGCATGCGGACTACGAACAGCCTTTGTCCCGCGTCCGACCGAGCACGGGTTAGCGCAGACCACGGACTTGCACCCAGACCAGGCCTGGGACCTGGTGGCCAGCGACTTCATTGACTTGGCTGAACGGCTTCAGTTGTAGCGCCTCTCAACGATCAGCAAACCATCCCCTTCAGGGTTCCTCCACATTTCGGTCCGATGCTCTCTCGGAGTCATGACCCAATTGCGCAGCGATCTGATCCCCAGGTCGAGGATAGCCAAGACGGCAGCTTTACGCCTTGCGTTCCCAGCGCCGATCTGAAGTCTGCTGCCAATAGGTGACCACGTGGCCGGCTTCCTTCATCGTCTTCCAGTGCGTGCGCGCCGCCTCGACCTGGGCCGCATCGTGGCCGTCGAACAGGAACACGGCGCGCTCATAACCGGTAAGCTCCGGCGGCACGGCGCCGTCGACCAGGAAGCGGATCTGCGCTTCGTTCGGATTGTCCTGGCCGGTTGTCAAAAGGATCGGCTGCTCGGCCAGATGGGATTCGCGGTCGGTCGCATGCGCCAGGAACGAATCGTCCCTGAAAATCCAAAGATGCTGGTCGAGCGCGTCGCGCCGCTCCTCGGTGCCGGTCTGCACCACGGCGCGCCAACCGCGATCGATGCTGCGCTCGAGCAGACCGGGCAGCGCATCCTCCAGCGTCGATTCGGTCAGGTGATAGAACAGGACGTCGGCCATGATCGCGCCTTGAAAGGCCTCACCCCTCATAGTTGTCGCGCACCAGCCGGTCGAGCAGCCTAACGCCGAAGCCGGAGGCCCATGACTGGTTGATCTCGCTGGACGGCGCGCCGATTGCGGTGCCGGCGATGTCGAGATGCGCCCAGGGCGTATCCTTGACGAAGCGCTGCAGGAACTGCGCCGCGATGATGGCGCCGCCATAGCGGCCGCCGATATTCTTCATGTCCGCATTTTTCGAGTCGATCAGCTTGTCATATTCGGTGCCGAGCGGCATCCGCCACACTCGTTCCTGCGTCGCCTGCCCGGCGCTCGTCAGCCTGTTCGCCAGTTCATCATTGTTGGAGAACAGGCCGGCATAGTGCTGGCCCAGCGCGACCATGATGGCGCCGGTCAGCGTCGCCAGATTGACCATGAATTTCGGCTGGAAGCGATCGTTGCAGTACCACAGCGCATCGGCCAGAACGAGGCGGCCTTCGGCGTCGGTATTGAGCACCTCGATGGTCTGGCCCGACATCGAGGTGACGATATCGCCGGGGCGCTGCGCATGGCCGTCGACGGCATTTTCCACCAGCCCGACGATGCCGACGACATTGGCCTTGGCCTTGCGGGCGGCCAGCGCGTGCATCAGCCCGGTGACCGCGGCAGCGCCGCCC
>NZ_RZSX01000721.1:0-3316 GCF_004023105.1 Mesorhizobium sp. M5C.F.Ca.IN.020.32.2.1
ATTTTCGTCGCGAAATGGACGGCGTGCTCAAGAGCTGGGCCGTCACAAAAGGGCCGAGCCTGATCCCCGGCGAGAAGCGCCTTGCCGTCCATGTCGAGGATCATCCTTTGGAATATGGCGGTTTCGAAGGCACCATCCCTAAAGGCGAATATGGCGGCGGCACCGTTATTTTGTGGGACAGAGGCACTTGGTCGCCGATCGGCGACGCGCATCGCGGCTATGCGAAAGGCCATCTCGATTTCGAACTTCACGGCGAGAAGCTTGGCGGCCGCTGGCATCTTGTGCGGATGGCCGGAAAGCCGCGGGAGAAGCGCGAGAACTGGCTGCTGATCAAAGGCGACGATGACGCCGCGCGCACGGAAGGTGATCCCGACATTCTGGACGAGCGGCCGGAATCCGTCGCGACCGGCCGCAAGATCGAGGACGTCGCCGGCGAAGAGCCCGGCTGGTCGTCCAAGACGGGGCGCATTCGGAAGCGCCGCGGCGGCCGCACGGGGGCAACTCAACCAGAAGAGCGGCCTGCAACCGTAAGCGTTCCCCAACCGTCAAAGATCAAGGGTGCCAAGAAGGCAGCGCTCCCCGATTTCGTCGAACCGACGCTGGCGACCCTGGTCTCGTCCGCGCCGTCCGGCGAACGCTGGCTGCACGAGATCAAATTCGACGGCTACCGGCTGCAGGCCAGGATCGAAGCCGGTCGCGTCAAACTGTTGACGCGGAGCGGTCTCGACTGGACAAAGAAATTCGGAAGGGCGGTCGTTTCGGCGCTGGCCGATATCCCCGTCGGGACGGCGCTGATCGATGGTGAACTCGTGGTCGAGACCTCCGCCGGCGCATCGGATTTTTCCGCGCTGCAAGCCGATCTCAGCGAGGGCCGCAGTGATCGCTTTCGCTTCTACGTCTTCGACCTGCTTCATCTTGACGGGTACGATCTGCGTGACGTTGCGTTGATCACCCGCAAGGAATTGCTGGAAAAGATCATCGGCGGTGATAACGCCATCATCAGCTACAGCGGACATTTTGAGGAGAATGGCGCTCTGGTCCTGCAACACGCCTGCCGGCTCAGCCTGGAAGGCGTTGTCTCGAAGCTTCGCGACGCGCCCTACCGCTCTGGCCGCAACAAGAACTGGGTGAAGTCGAAATGCTCTGCGCGGCAGGAATTTGTCGTGGCCGGCTATGTCCCCTCGACAACCTCGCGCAATGCGATCGGTTCGCTCATCCTGGGTGTCTATGATGACGGCAAGCTCCATCATGTCGGACGCGTCGGCACCGGCTACACGGCGGCGGTTGCCGAGAGCCTCTTCAAGAAGCTCGAGCGAATACGCATTCCGTCAACCCCGTTCGACGAACGGCTGACCGCCGAGGAGGCTCGGCAAGTCCGCTATGTCAGGCCGGAACTCGTCGCCGAAATCGAGTTCCGGGCGTGGACCGCCGACGGCAATCTGCGCCACGCCTCATTCCGCGGATTACGCGAAGACAAGCCGGCGAAGGAGATCGTCCGCGAAACGCCGAAGACGAGCAAGGCAGCACCCAAACTTCAGCGTCGGAGCGTCAAGCTCACCCATCCCGATCGCCTCTACTGGCCGGACCAGGGCGTGACCAAGGAAGGCCTCGCCGATTATTATGCCGAGGTGTGGCGCTATGCGTCGCCCTACATCGTCGGCCGCGCGTTAGCGCTGGTGCGATGTCCCAACGGGATTTCGGGCGAGCAGTTCTTCCAGAAGCATGCCTGGAAGGGGCTCAACCCCAACATTGTCCTGGTTCACGACCCCAAGGATCCGCCCGACGAGCGGCTGATCAGCATCAATGATCTCGATGGGCTGATCGGTCTCGTCCAATCGGCGGCGCTGGAGATCCACCCCTGGGGTTCGATGGTAAGCGATTGGGAGCGTCCGGACACGATCATCATGGATCTCGACCCCGGCGAGGACGTGAGCTGGGAGGCGGTGATCGAAGCCGCCGTCGAGACCCGCGACCGGCTGAAGAATGCAGGGCTTGTCCCCTTCATCAAGACCTCCGGCGGCAAGGGTCTGCACGTTGTGGCGCCGTTGAAACCGAAAGCGGAATGGCCAGCTGTGAAAGCCTTCACCAAGGCGATTGCCGACTCCATGGCCGCCGACAGTCCCAACCGCTACGTCTCGACCATCACAAAATCCAAACGGCGCGGAAAAATCCTCGTCGACTATCTGCGAAACCAGCGCGGTGCGACCGCAGTCGCACCCTATTCGACAAGAGCACGACCGGGTGCGGCGGTGTCTATGCCGCTTGCATGGGACGAGCTCGGACCCGGCATCGGACCGGCCTATTTTACCGTCGAGAACACACCGACCCGGCTTGCCTCACTATCGTCGGATCCCTGGCAGGATTTCCGAGCTGCCGCAGCGCCGATCGAAGATCGTGCAAACCGACGCAAGAAAGCGGCTTGAGGAGGGCATTGCGAAGGTGCATGCATCCGAACAAATCAGGCGATCTGCTCAAACGTGCATTGTTCCGGAGCCTTGTCCGGCCGCCAGCGCAGGAACTTGGTGCCATGCCGGAAACGGTCGCCGGTGACGTGATCGAAGCGTACTTCGACCACCAGTTCGGGCCGGACCGGCTCCCATTCACCGCTGCGCTCGGTGCTCCAGCGGCTCGGCCCGCCCGGCGCCTTTCCGGTGAAGCCGGGGGGCTCGCGCATCGCTTCGAGTTGGCAGGTAAGCTCTGCCCTGTCGTCCTTGGCAATGGTCGAGGTGAAACCGACGTGATCGAGCTTGCCGGCCTGGTTGTACAGACCCAGCAACAGAGAGCCGACCTGCGGGCTGTTGCTGAGATAGCGAAAGCCGCCGACCACGCAATCGGCCGACCGCAACCGCTTTACCTTCACCATCGCACGCACCCCCGGTTGGTACGGACCGTCCAGCCGCTTGGCGACCACGCCGTCTGTCGCCCCATGTCCGGCAGCCCCTAACCAGGAGCGGGCTTCCTTCACATCGCGCGTACAGTGCGAAAGCACGATGTTCCTGCGGTTTGCCGAAGCGACGAAAGCCTCAAGGATCGCTCGCCGTTTTTTCAGGGTCCGCGCCAACCAGACGGTTCCGTGCTCATCGCAGAGCATGTCGAAGAGGACGATGTGCGCCGGGGTTTCGGCGGACAGCTTGCGGATCCTGCTCTCGGCGGGATGAAGCCGCATCTGGAGCGCGTCGAACGAAAACTTGCCGTCGACCGAGATGACGATTTCACCGTCGACGACAAAACGGCGCGACGGCAGTTCCTTCAATGTCGCGACGAGTTCGGGAAAATAGCGTCCGAGCGGCTTGCCTGACTTTGCGCGCAACTCCAC
>NZ_RZSX01000722.1:0-3316 GCF_004023105.1 Mesorhizobium sp. M5C.F.Ca.IN.020.32.2.1
GCCTCGCCGCTCTGCGCGCCGGGCCGCGCCTCGTTCATGAGCGGGCAGTTACCATCGCGCACCGGAGTCTACGACAATGCCGCCGAATTCGTCTCGTCGATCCCGACCTTCGCCCATCACCTGCGGGCAGCCGGTTACTACACCTGCCTGTCGGGCAAGATGCATTTCGTCGGGCCGGACCAGTTGCATGGCTTTGAGGAACGGCTGACCACCGACATCTATCCGGCCGATTTCGGTTGGACGCCGGATTATCGCAAGCCCGGCGAGCGGATCGACTGGTGGTATCATAATCTCGGCTCGGTGGCCGGCGCCGGCGTCGCCGAGATCACCAACCAGATGGAGTATGACGACGAGGTTGCCTTCCATGGGGTGCAGAAGCTTTATGATTTCGCCCGCGTCTCCGACGACGCTTCGCGCCGGCCATGGTGCCTGACCGTTTCCTTCACCCATCCGCACGACCCCTATGTCGCCCGGCGGCGCTATTGGGATCTCTACGAGGACTGCCCGGCGCTTGAGCCCAAGGTGGGCTTCATTCACTACGACAAGCAGGATCCGCATTCGCAGCGGCTCTACCGGGCCAGCGACTATGACAGCTTCAAGATCACGCCGGAGCAGATCCGCCGCGCGCGGCGCGGCTATTTCGCCAACATCTCCTATGTCGACGACAAGCTCGGCGAGCTTCTGGATGTTCTCAAGCGAACACGCATGCTCGACGATACCATCATCCTGTTCTGCTCGGATCACGGCGACATGCTCGGCGAGCGCGGCCTGTGGTTCAAGATGTGCTTTTTCGAGGGCTCGGCGCGGGTGCCGCTGATGATCGCCGGCAAGGGCGTACCAGCAGGACTGATCAAGGCCCCAGTCTCCAATCTCGATGTCACCCCGACGCTTTGCGACCTCGCCGGCATCGACATGAGCGCGATTGCGCCATGGACCGACGGCCAGTCGCTGCTGCCGCTGCTCGACGGCAAGACGCGCACCGCACCCGTGCTGATGGAATATGTGGCCGAAGGCTCCAACGCGCCGATGGTGGCGATCCGCGACGACCGATACAAATTCATCCATTGCGAGATCGATCCGCCGCAACTGTTTGATCTTGACTCGGATTCGCGGGAATTGACCAATCTCGCCGCCGACCCGGCTCATGCCCCCTTACTGGCTGCTTTCACCGAAAAGGTCCGGGCGCGCTGGGACATGGCCGCTTTCGACGCCGCCGTCCGGACCAGCCAGGCGCGCCGCTGGGTGGTCTATCCGGCACTGCGCAACGGCACCCATTACCCCTGGGATTTCCAGCCGCTGCAGAAGGCATCTGAGCGCTACATGCGCAATCACATGAACCTCGACAATCTCGAAGAGAGCAAAAGGTATCCGCGAGGCGAATGATGACACCCCTTGTGCCCTCCCTAGATCATCTCAGGCAGGCCTATGCCGTCACCGCCAAGGCGACGCAGGTCACGCCATTGCTGGAATCGGCGGCGCTCGCCAGGGAGACGGGAGCTGCCCGTGTCTTCGTCAAGCCGGAATCGCTCCAATGGGCGGGATCGTTCAAGGTGCGCGGCGCCTATTGGCGGCTGAAGCGGCTGTCGCCCGATGAAGCCAGGAAGGGCGTCGTCGCCTATTCCTCCGGCAATTTCGCGCAAGGACTGGCCGCCGCCGGCCAGGCGCTGGGCATTCCGGTTACCATCGTCATGCCGATAGACGCGCCGGCCGCCAAGCGCGACGCAACGGCCGGCTATGGCGCGCGCGTGGTGCTGACCGACCATGGCGAACGCGCGCGTGAGGAGGTTGCCGCCGCCAAGGCGCGCGAGATCGCCGAGATCGAGGGGCTGGCGCTGCTGCATCCGTTCGACGACCCCGAGATCGTCGCCGGCCAGGCTGGTGCGGGGCTGGAGGCGCTCGAGCAACTCGATGCCAGGAATGCCAGCGCCGATCTGCTGCTCTGCGCGGTCGGCGGCGGCGGGCTGATCGGCGGCGTTTCGCTGGCTTTCCACTATCTGTCGCCGGCGACCGAGATCATCGGCGTCGAGCCGGAAGGTTTCAACGGCATGGGCGCGTCGCTGGCGAATGGCGCCATCGAGACCATGCCGATCGGGCCGAAATCGATCTGCGACGGGCTGATGGCGCGAAAGCCCGGCGACGCGCCGTTCGCAGCGGTCAGGACCGCGGGCGTTCGCGGCATCACCGTCGACGACCAATCGGTGCGCTGTGCGATGCGGATCGCCTTCGAGCGGATGAAGCTGGTGCTGGAACCTTCGGGCGCTGCATCGCTGGCGGCGCTGCTCGGCGGCAAGGTGGATGTGAGCGGCAAGACGGTGCTCGTGGTGGCAACCGGCGGCAATGTCTCGCTCACCGATTTCATGGCGCATATGAACCATGCTTGAGGCGGATTTCGTCATCATCGGCGCCGGCTCGGCCGGCTCGGCCATGGCCTACCGGCTGTCGGAAGACGGCAAATATTCGGTGATCGTCATCGAATTTGGCGGCAGCGACATCGGGCCGCTGATCCAGATGCCGTCGGCGCTGTCGATCCCGCTCAACATGAGCCTCTACGACTGGGGTTTTGCCAGCGAGCCGGAGCCGCATCTCGGCGGCCGCGTGCTGGCGACGCCGCGCGGCAAAGTCATCGGCGGCTCGTCCTCGATCAACGGCATGGTCTATGTGCGCGGCCACGCCCGCGACTTCGACCACTGGGCCGAACAGGGCGCGGCAGGCTGGGGGTTTGCCGACGTGCTCCCCTACTTCAAGCGCATGGAGGACGCCAACGGCGGTGAGAATGGCTGGCGCGGCCACGGCGGCCCGCTGACCGTGCAGCGCGGCTCAAGGACGAATCCACTCTACGGCGCCTTCGTCGAGGCAGGCCGTCAGGCCGGCTTCGAGCTGACCGACGACTACAACGGCGCGAAGCAGGAAGGCTTTGGGCCGATGGAACAGACCATCCGCGGCGGCCGCCGCTGGTCGGCGGCGAGCGCCTATCTCAGGCCGGCGCTCAGGCGGAAAAACGTTAGCCTGGTCAAGGGTTTCGCCCGGCGGGTGATCGTCGAGAATCAACGCGCCACCGGAGTCGAGATCGAAACGCGCAAACGGATTCAGGTGGTCAAGGCGCGACGTGAAGTGATCCTTGCCGCCTCCTCGATCAATTCGCCCAAGATCCTGATGCTGTCCGGCATCGGCCCGGCCGAACATCTCAGGGAATACGGCATTCAGGTAATCGCCGACCGGCCCGGCGTCGGTCGCAACCTGCAGGACCATATGGAGCTCTACATCCAGCAGGAATCGACGCAGCCCATCACGCTGAATTCGGTGCTGAATCCCTTCT
>NZ_RZSX01000723.1:0-3313 GCF_004023105.1 Mesorhizobium sp. M5C.F.Ca.IN.020.32.2.1
CTTCTACGCATCGATCAACTTAATAATCGTGATCTCCATCATCCCGGGGCTCGCGTCATCGCACCAGCTCACCCAACCTAGCGGCAATGCCGCTGCTTGGCGTGTCAGCGTCTAGCCCCTCCACGAATTGCCCCTGTGGGTTCATAATGTAGATGTAGGTGCCGTGGTCCATTAGGTAGTCGTCACCGCCCACCTCACCCTGGCGCGCCACACCATAGGCGCCATATGCCTCCGAAACTGCAGCAATCTGTTGCGGGCTGCCGGTCAGTCCGACGATGCGCGGATCGAACGCCGCGGTAAAGCTTCCCATCACCTCATGCGTGTCGCGTTCAGGATCGATGGTGATGAAGAGCGGCTGCAGATTTGCAGCGTCGGGACCGAGTTCCTCAATCGCGGCGGCGATTTCGGACAGAGTCGTCGGACAGATATCGGGGCAAGACGTATAGCCGAAGAAAACCAGCAGCCATTTGCCGCGATAAGTCTCATCGGTGACCGTCGTTCCGTCCGGCGCCGTGAGCGTGAATGGGCCACCGACCGTCACAGGCGCCGTGTCAGCCCGCACGAGCGGTTGGCAGATCGACAGGGCCGCTGCGAATATGATGCAGAAGAGGGTTTCCGGACCGTAGGCCCAGGGGCGGAGCAATCCATGCCGTCGCTTCATCAAGTACCTCCGGCAATTCGAGAATGACACGCCAAAACCCACCGCGTGTGTTTGTGATTAACAAACTCGCCTAAACCGTCCTATTTTATCATATTTTGTTGCTGAATGGCTAGACATGGTAGTGGTTTGGCTCTATATTTAAAAGTTGCCCCTCATCCCTCACGAAGGAGGTGGCTTTTATGACGATTTGCGAATTGATGAGCGGGCTAGCAGCAATCGCTGTCGTTGCGACAATGTCCGCGCCTGCGCAAGCCTACGAAGTGGGTCCGGTCACGGGAGGCGGAACGATCGAGGGTACGATCGTCTACCGCGGCGACGTGCCGACAACAAAGATCATCCCCACCAAGGATATCGAGGTGTGCGGCGACCCCCGCGAGGAGCCGCTGATCGAAGTCGGCAGCGACCAGGCCGTGCTGAACGCGGCGGTGCAGCTGGTCGACGTGGCACAGGGAAAGGCCTGGCCGGAGCCCGGAAAGCCGCCTGAGCTTAACAACCTCAAATGCCGCTTTGAGCCCGCGGTTCAGATGATACCCGCCGGTTCGCTGGAGGTGGTCAACAGCGACCCAATGCTCCACAACACCCACGGCTATTATGGCAAGCGAACCGCCTTCAACCTGGCGCTGCCCAATAAGGGCCAGCGGATACCCGTCGAACTGAAGCGGGCCGGCACTGTCCGCGTCGACTGCGACGCGCATGGCTGGATGGAAGGCTGGGTCTATGTGGTGGATAATCCCTATTACGCGGTCACCGGCGCCGATGGCAAGTTCAGCATAACCGATGTTCCGCCGGGCAACTACAAACTCGTGGCGATCCACCCCTTCACCGGGCCCATCGAGCAGCCCGTAAAGGTAGAGGAGAATAAGGCCACCAGTCTGACGGTTGAACTGAAAAAATAAAGAAAAATTTGCGACCGACTGATTCAACAGGGTCGCGCTCCTGCGAGAAGACCGACGCTTTAAGAAACGGTCTGCACTGAGGAGGAACCGTGATGTCTGACGAGCTTGACCGCATTCGGCGCGAAATGCATGCGGTGCTGCAGCCGCCTGGAGTACGGCCCGACGACTCGCTCCAAATCACCCGCCGCACCTTCATTCACAGATCGCTGCTGTTCGGTGCTGCTTCCGTCGGCCAGACCTTCGCGTGGTGGCCGCTGCTCAACACTATCGACGTCGCTCACGCCGCCGAAGCGCCCTTCAAATTTGCCTGGATTTCGGACACCCATCTCTACGAGAGATCCCTCAACACGCGCTTCGTCGACAAGGTGGTGCGCGCGGTGCAAGAGGTCCAGGCCATGGATCCGCCGGCCGACTTCCTGATCTTCGGCGGCGACCTGGCCCAGCTCGGAAAGATCGAGGAACTTGAGCTTGGCGTTGAGCTCCTCAAGGATCTGAAGATCAAGAAGTACTACATCCCGGGCGAGCATGACTGGTATCTGGATATGGGCAAGAAGTGGGGCGAGTTGTTCGGCCAACCCAACTGGACCTTCGATCACAAAGGCGTGCGCTTCATCGGGCTCGATACGGTCAGCCGGGGACCGGACTACTGGACAGCGAAGAAGATGACGCCAGAGGAGCGCATGGGCCACATGGCTACCCTCGACGGCACGGTTGCCGGCGCGTGGGCCGGTGTCGGCCGCGAGCAACTCGACTGGATGCAGAAGACACTCGCCGACTGGGATAAGTCCAAACCGATCGTCATCTTCAGCCATAATCCGCTGTACGAGTACTACCCGCCCTGGAATTTCTGGGTGCGCGACTGGCGCGAAGTGAATGACGTGCTGAAGCCTTATACTAAGGTCACCAACATCCACGGTCACGTCCACCAGGTGCTCTACAACGAGATCGGCAGCATGCGCTCGATCGGAATGCTGGCGACCTCCTGGCCATGGCCGTATGCGCCGGAAGGCGTGCCCAAGCTGACCAAGCCGATGATCCGTGTCGATCCGGGCGATCCCTTCGACGGGGTCGGTTGGGAAACCGTGAACGTCAACGCCGACGACAAGGTCGATGTCGAGTACATCATGTGGGGGCGCAAGGAGGTGTTCGTCCAGACGCCGGAGGACCACGACAAGAGCATTGAGGAGGTCATACGGCCACGCATCGCCGACAATCAGTACCCGTGGGCAAATCCATAGAGGGGGTGGCTATGATAAACACATCGACATTCCTCTGCATTCTGAGGCGTTCCACAGTCGCAGGAGCAGTCGTCGCAGCTGCCGTCGTCGTCGGGCCGGCCAGTGCCAATAAGGATCCGGTGACGCCAAAGCAGCTGAAACTCTATCAAGAAGCGTTCATGGAGGAGGTCAGGAAGGGAGACCTCCTGTTCCACGGTGATGCGGCGATGGCGGAGCAGTTGGGCGTCAAGCTGTCGACCACCGGGTGGGCCTGCGCCATGTGCCATCCGATGGCCTCCGATACCCACCCGCAGGCGTTCCCGAAGTTCCAGCAGTCGATGGCTAAGTTCGCGACACTGCGCGACATGATCAACTGGTGCATCGAGAAACCGAACCAGGGCGAGAAGATCGATCCCGAATCGGAGGCGATGAAGGCGCTCGAGGCGTACATCACCTGGTCGAACACCGGCTCGGTGTTGGTGCCAGGCAAGTACTAGTCTCGTCGATAGCCGGCACCGGCTTCACGGGAGCTCGAAGCT
>NZ_RZSX01000724.1:0-3306 GCF_004023105.1 Mesorhizobium sp. M5C.F.Ca.IN.020.32.2.1
GTGTTGCTCTGAGCGCTGGAGCAAGATGAACCGCTTTTCGCGTCTTTTCGCGCTGCTGGCGATGGGCGTGCTTGCCGGCTGCGGCAAGCCGGAGTTTTCCGATGCCGAAAAGAAGACCATCGCCTCACTGGCGCTGTCGGCGCTACCGCCGCCGAAAACCGACACCACCAACCGCTTCGCCGACGTGCCGGCCGCCGCCGCCCTCGGCGCGACGCTGTTTTTCGACGTCGGGATGAGCGGCGACGGCAAGGTTTCCTGCTCGACCTGCCACAAGATCGACCGGCAATTCCAGGACGACCTGCCGCAAGCGGTCGGCGTCGGCCGCACCAACCGGCGCACTATGCCGCTGGCCGGCGTCGCGCATGATCCATTCTTCTTCTGGGACGGGCGGCGCGACAGCCTTTGGGCGCAGGCGCTGGCGCCGCTGGAGAATCCGCTGGAGCAGGCCGGCAATCGCGCCGCCTACGCGCATTATATCAAGGCGCGATTCGGCGAGCGCTATGAGCGCATCTTCGGGCCGCTGCCCGACCTTTCGACTGTGCCGGCCAATGCCAGCCCGCTCGGCAGCGATGCCGAGAAGGCGGCGTGGAGCACGATGACCGAAGCGCAGGCCGAGGGCGTCAATCGCGTCTTCGCCAATATCGGCAAGGCGATCGCCGCCTTCGAGCGGTCGATCGCGCCGCCGCAGACGCGCTTCGACCGGTTCGCTGCCGCCCTGGCTACTGGTATACAGTTGCCGCAAGGCGACGATGCTTTTTCGCCCGAGGAAATCCTCGGGCTAAAGCTGTTCATCGGCAAGGCCAATTGCGTGACGTGCCACACCGGGGCGCGTTTCACCGACGGCAGCTTTCACAACACCGGCGTGCCGCCGGTTGCAAATCTGCCTGCGGATCGCGGCCGCATAGATGCGGTGGCGCAGGTCGAGGCCGACCCGTTCAACTGTTTCGGCGCGTTTCGCGATGGCGACGCCAGCGCCTGCGGCGAGCTGCGCTTCATGGTCAAGGCCGGACCGGAACTCGCCCGCGCCTACAAGACGCCGTCGCTGCGCGGTGCCGCCACCCGTCCCCCCTACATGCATGCCGGGCAGTTCTCGTCGCTCGACGAAGTGGTGGCGCATTATTCGACGGCGCCGGCGAGTGTCGAGGGCATATCCGAGATCCATCCGCTGCAGCTTTCGGACCGCGAGCGCGCCGCGCTGGTGGCGTTTTTGAAGACATTGGCGGAGTGAAGGACTCGGAATAAAGGCCGGTCGGTAGCGATCCTTCGCGCCCCCTCCGTCCTGCCGGACGTCCCCCCACGAGGGGGAGATTGGCTGTCCCCTCGGCTTTCGCCAATTTTCAACATTGAAGGAAAGGCCGCTGTCGCCGAAGCCGTCGTTCTGGGAGATGTCCGGCAGGACAAAGGGGGCGCTGTCCCGCCGACGTTCACCGCAGCAGCGCTCTACTACCGATCCTTGACCGTCTCCATCGCCACAAAGGTCGAAGTCTGGGCGACGTGGGGCAGGGCGGAGATGCGCTCGCCGAGCACGCGGCGATAGGTGGCGATGTCGGTGGTGCGGACTTTCAGGAGGTAATCGAAGCTCGACGCCATCATGTGGCATTGCTCGATCTCCGGCACCGCCTGCACGGCGCGGTTGAAGGCGTCGAGCGCGGCCGAGCGGGTGTCGGACAACTTCACCTGGACGAAGGCGACATGGCCTTCGCCCATGCGCTCACGGTCGATGATCGCCTGGTAGCCGCGGATGATGCCGTCCTTCTCCAGCCGCTTGACCCGCGCCTGCACCGGCGTCTTCGACAGGCCGACCTTGGCCGCGAGTTCCGACATGGAAAGCCGGCCATTGCTGCCCAGCGCCGATAGGATGTTCCTGTCGATGCGGTCCAATTGGTCTTCTGTCATCGAATTTGCGGTCAAATTGGGGAAAATCAGGCCACAAGATAATCCAATCGGCCTCTCCTGTCGATTTCTTTGGACCGATCGAAACCAAGCTTTGTGTTAGCTTGCGCCATTCGGTCCGGTGACCGCCGGACCACTCCCTGATGCTTGCTCTATAGGACCGTCATGCCAGCGCTCGATGCCATCCGCCAGCAGATCCGTGCCAATTACTTGCCCGATGAAGACGAGGCCGTGAAGTGGCTGGCCGAGGCGACAGGGCTTTCGACGAAAGAGCGGAAGGCAATTTCGGCCCGCGCCGCCGACCTGGTGCGGGCGGTGCGCGGCTCGTCCGATCCGCGGCTGATGGAAGTCTTTCTGTCCGCTTACGGCCTTTCCACCAAGGAGGGCGTCGCGCTGATGTGCCTGGCCGAAGCGCTGCTGCGGGTGCCCGACACCGAAACGATGGACGACCTCATCGCCGACAAGATCGCGCCGCACGACTGGTCAGCGCATTCAGGGGGCTCGAGCTCGATCTTCGTCAATGCGTCGACCTGGGCGCTGATGCTGACCGGCCGGGTGCTCGACGAGGGCGAGGGCGGCATCGAAGGCACGCTGCGCGCCATGGTGCGCCGGCTGGGCGAGCCGGTCATCCGCAAGGCGGTCGCCGCCGCCATGCGCGAAATGGGCGAGCAGTTCGTGCTCGGCCGCACGATTGCCGAGGCCGTCAAGCGCGGCCGGCCGATGACCCAGAAAGGCTATCTCTATTCCTTCGATATGCTGGGCGAAGCGGCTCGCACCGAGGCGGACGCGTTGCGCTATCTCAAGGCCTATGCCGAGGCCATCTCCTCGCTCGATGCCGGCGCCAATGGTCCCGACATCCGCCAGAACCACGGCATCTCGGTCAAGCTCTCGGCGCTGCACCCGCGCTATGAAGTGTCGCAAAAGGAAAAGATGCTGCCTGTGATGGCCGAGCGGCTTTTGTCGCTGGCGCTGGCGGCGCGCCATTCGCGCATGGGCCTCAACATCGACGCCGAGGAGGCCGACCGCCTCGACCTGTCGCTCGAAATCATCGAGCGGGTGCTGGCCGAGCCGGAGCTTGCCGGCTGGAACGGTTTTGGCGTCGTCGTCCAGGCCTATGGTCCGCGCGCCGCCTTCGTCATCGATTGGCTCTATGCGCTGGCGAAGAAGTACGACCGCACCATCATGGTGCGGCTGGTCAAGGGCGCCTATTGGGACACCGAGATCAAGCGGGCGCAGACGCTCGGGCTCGACGGATATCCGGTCTTCACCCGCAAGGCCAACACCGACGTGTCCTACCTCGCCTGCGCGAAAAAGCTGCTGTCGATGACCGACCGCATCTATCCGCAATTCGCCACCCACAACGCCCACACCGTCGCCGCCATCCTGTCGATGGCTGGGGATCGTGACTCATTC
>NZ_RZSX01000725.1:0-3306 GCF_004023105.1 Mesorhizobium sp. M5C.F.Ca.IN.020.32.2.1
GGAGTAACACTTCTTGCCGCTTCTGTTCATACGACTTTAGAATCGGTGAGAGGACTGGAGAACCGGTGAGAGGACTTGAATCGGTAAGAGGGCTGGCGGTGCGGCGTCGCGGAGGCTAAACGGTCAACATCGGTTGGAAACAAAACCGAAGGGAGAGCGTCATGGGCCTGCTGACCAACCTGTTGCCCGAGTTCCTGCGTAAGCCGCAGCCGATCGGCAGCGTCAGCGACCTAGCTGACTTCATGGATTCGCGCGCCGCTTTCCTGGCGCAGAAAAGCATCGTCGAGTTCTGCCGCGTCAGGGCAGGGGTCTACTGGCAGAAGCTGTTCAGCGAGAAGGAGTTCCAGGCGTCGCTCAACCATTCACGCTGGCGCGCCTACCCTGCCTGCTATGCCATCGTGGCGGAAATGGTGGAGGGTGCGCTGCGCGAACCCGCCGGTGTGCGCCAGCGGGGTCTGCCGGCGGCGCTGGAAAAAGTGGCCTTGGCAAGCTTCTCCAAATATGCGGTTCCGGAGGGCTCGCCCCCGACTTTCTGGGAGGACGCCGCCGAGCTCACACGTCAACGCCTCGCCGCCACGCAGATCGGTCCGCCGCGGCCGGTGCGCGAAATCCCCGAGCCGCTGGCGCGAACGGTTTTCGAGATGGTCCCGATCCATCCCAATCTCCTTACCAACGACTATGACTATATCTTCAACTTCCTGAGGATGAATCTGCTGCGCGCGCATGAGGATTTCCTTGCGCAGGCTGACCGCAGCGCCCTCGTCGACGAGTTGCTGGGTGCCGCGCGCATCTGAGCTTTGTTCCGGCGCGCCGATATCCAGGGCTCCCCGTTCGGCCTCGCACCGTCCGAGCGTCGCCGGCTATGCGAACATCAGGTCCCGCACCAGGTCGGGTGCCGACTGGAGGCGCTTGATGAGGCTCTTGAGCTCTGCCTGCTGCTCGCGCGTCAGGGCATTGATCTCGATACGGTTGGATACAGGTATGCCAGCGTAGATGTCATGCGTCTGCTGAGCGAGCAGCAAGCCGATCAGCATGGAATGGCCGGCCAGCATCGCCTTCATGTCGCGCTCGCCGCCGATATCCTGCGCGATCAGTCTATCGAGCCGGGCACGCGTGCTCCGCTCGCGGATGCCGTGGCGAATTGCCAGCGTGCGTGCGGTCGCGACGATCGGAAAAAGGCCATACTTCTTGATGTCCAGCCGGCCATTTTCAAGCTGAAAGCCGCCAAAAACAGTGAAGGGATTGCCGGTTGTCATCTGCTCGCCGAGAAGCTTCGCGAATACCGGCTCGGCGTGGCCACGGTCATACGCATATTCGATGAACTGCGCGGCCAGCGTCGTATCACCGTGAACCGGCCGCAGATCGTAGACGATATCGACGTTGAGCAGATCCTCCGGCCGTAGGCGGCGAACCCAATCTTCGACGCGCCCCTTCCAGGTGTCGAGGCTTCCGCGGAATGCGGCATTCGCGGCCATTACCCCGCCTTTGCAATACGGCACGCCTGAGATGTCGAGCATGTCGGCGAGCTTGGTGCCGAGCTTTCTGAACCAGCTGTCTTCGGCCCCGCCCGGCTCGCCATCTGCGAAGACGATTGCGTTGTCCTGGTCGGGGGCTATCAGGCTTTCGCCACGGCCGCCTGAGCCGAGCACGAGCACGGCGTAGGCGCAGGGCGGCGGGCCGTGACCTTCGATCTGCATCTGTTGTTCGGCAAGCACGGCGGCGCGGCGGGTAAGCGAGCAAAGTTCATCGCTGATGATTTCCGCTACCGCGCGCGGGTCGATCGCTTCGCCGATGAGCGAACGTACCACGCCCGGCAGCATCGACCAGGTGGCGGCCAGTTCGGCGGCGTCCTTGGCATGTTCGATCGTGTCGTCGAGATCGATGGCAGCGGCGGCGCGCAGCCTCAGCAGGTCACGCGCCGAAAGCACGCCGACCAACACGCCCCCGTCGTGGACGGCGAGGTGGCGGACTTTCAGCCGATCCATGCGGCCGATCGCCCGATAAGCGAAGGCGGCGGCGCGGATGCTTATCAGCGGTCGCGTTGCGATGCTTCCGACCGGCATGTCAAAAGCCCGCTCGGCGTCGGACGATAGGCGGCGCAGCAGGTCACGCTCGGTAACGATGCCATACTCCTCAATCGGTCGATCCGGCGTTCCTCGGTCGGACACCAGGACCGAGCTGATCTTGCGCTTGACCATGAGGTAGATGACCTGCCTTGTCGGTTTGGTCGATTTCACCACGACTGGCGGGCTGCTCATGAGGCTGCCGACGCGATGGCGATAGGCATAGGGATCAACCGGCTGAAACGCGGGAGTCTGGGGTCGCGACACCGGCTCGGCCCAGCCGGCGCGATGGCCGGCTTCGAGAGCATCCGAAAGGGCAAGGCAGGCGACTTCGGCCTCTCCGAGTGTTCGGATGTTGCGCTTGCGCAACTCCGGTATCAACCCGGCAAAGATGTCTCCCGCCGCGATCGCATCGCCCAGAGCCGAATGGCGGCCAGCTATCTCCAGGCGAAGCCAGGCGGCGATCGTCTCCAGCGAATGGTCCGCCAGATTGGGATTTGCTAGGGTTGCAAGAAGCCGGACGCACAGCGCCCGAGGCTTTTTCCAGGGCAAACCGGCGCGGCGGCATTCGCGCTCCAATACCGCCAGGTCGAAGCCGATCGAATGGCCGACGAGGATGCGGTCGCCGACGAACTCCTGGAATTGCGCCCATGCATCCGGGAAGCTCCCGGCGCCGTCAACATCGCCATCCGTGATGCCGTGGACGAGCGAAGCCTCGGACGGGATTGCTTCGCCAGGATCGATGAGGAGATCGAACCGAGGTTGCCGGACGACCTTGCCATGCGCGATGCCGATCGCGCCAATCTGGATTACGCGCGCCTTGGTGGCGTCGGGCCCGGTTGTTTCGGTGTCAACGGCGGCAGCCGCAATTGCTATCAGCGGTGTCGCGCCGGTCGCCGGCTTCAATTCCGTCCCCTTCGGCATAGCCGATAGCCTTCCTCTGCCGGATTTCTTGCCGAGACAGCGCCCTGTCGATGCCGGAAAGGTCGATCCTGCTTGCCCTGCAGCATAGAGCGCGCCGGCGGGCCGCGTCGATGGCCGAATTTCATGCTGTGGCGTTCGCAAAGATGCGCCGGCGAGTTGCACGCCCCTACGTCCATACCGAATCCCGAGGTACGCCCGTCCAGGCGGCACATTCGCCTTAAAGTGATTTGATACGGTCGCAGCGCTCCCGCACTGTCGGCGAGTTTGTTGCCGAGGCAGCCGATGGATGAGATCAGGCGGATTGCTGTGGAGTGCATCG
>NZ_RZSX01000726.1:0-3301 GCF_004023105.1 Mesorhizobium sp. M5C.F.Ca.IN.020.32.2.1
CGTTGTCGGCTCCCCGGTAATTGAGCGTGCCGTCGGAAGCGCTGGCGCCAGGCACGATGAAGGGCTTTTTGTGCTGGTGAACTTCAAGGGGGATATCGAAGAGCCCGCAGATCGCCAAGCGATTGAAGCCGTGGCAGCCGCATGTGCGAAACTCGGCCTTCCCCATGTCGTTAGCGTACACCCCACGATGTTCGCAAAAGTCGATATGCCGAACAAATCGACCCTGGATTTCGCACAGCTGCTCCCGGACGCTCTGGCGCTCGTAACGCGCCCAAGCACCACTGTTTACGAAGCAATCGCCTGCGGCATTCCGGTGGTGCTGTTTCCGCTGGTTTCTCCCATGGTCGAGTTCGACAGCCCTATGGGCGCTTTCAAACCAACAATGTCGGAGCATGACCTCGTCGAGGATATCCGCGCTGCGGTCAGGTCAAGGCCGACTTATTTTGAGCAAAGCCGGGACTTCCTCAATGCCAATCTGTCGATTGATCCAAAGGTGCCGGCTTCGCAACGGATCGCCAATGCCTTAATCGATATTTACAATCGCTGATCTGCTCGATCAAAGTGCCCGCAATCGGAGTCCGCAAGTTGAGTTTGTTTTCCAACTTTTTTGCAAGAAAGCCGCCCCTCCTTGTCGTCTCGTTTCCCAAATCCGGGCGGACCTGGCTGCGCGTAATGCTTGACGATCTGGGCGTGGATGCGGCTTACACGCATGACGGTTCCGACCACAAGGATCTGCGTGACATTGCGCAGATCAGCCCCGACAAATCTCGCTACAAACGCCAACGGATTCTATTCCTGACGCGAGACCCCCGCGACACTGCGGTATCTGGATATTTTCAGGTCAACAAACGCCATGGGCTGGAAGCAGGTCCGATCGGCGATTGTATAAGAAGCCCCAAACACGGTGTCGAGAAGATTGCCCTTTTCAACCTGCAATGGTTTGCAGCCGCACGTCACATGCGAAAGATTGCGCTTCTGCGCTATGAAGATGTGCAGCGGGATACAAACGACGCATTGCGCAGCATCGGAAAATTCTTGGGAAAATCCTTTGAGGAGTCCCAGCTTGCCGATGTTGCCGTCAGCAGATCGTTCAAACGAATGCAGCAATCTGAAATCTCAGGAGAGCTGGGTGCGCGCTATGGCGGGAGATTGCAACCGCGCAATCCTGACGACCCGGAAAGCTTCAAGGTTCGAAAAGGTAAGGTCGGTGGTTATTTGGACTACCTCAGCGCGGATGATATTGCCTTTTGTGACAATGTGCTTGCGCGGCTCGATTACTGGACGCGGCTTGATGAAGCCTTTCAGCGGCATGGCATATCTTATGCCGACGACAGGGCAGGTGTGAATTGATCCGATGCACCGGCTTTGTCTGCGGATGCGGACATAGCGGCACCACGCTGATAGCTACGATTCTTGCCTCGCATGCCGATGTCTTTTTGCCATTCGAAGAAACGAACGTGTTTTTCAAATGGGCTCCACTTGCGCTGTTTCGCTACTCAAAGCTGAAACGGGCGGCCATTGGGGCGGGCAAGTCGGTGCTGCTTGAAAAGACACCGCGTCATATCAGGCGTGTCGACCGGATACGACGCCTGGTGCCGGGCGCGAAGTTCGTGATGCCGGTACGCGATGGGCGCGATACCGTTGCTTCGCTGACAAGGCGGCTTGGCGATGCGACCGCGAGCCTGGATCGCTGGATTTCGGACAACACAATGGTCCTTGCCGAGCGCGGCAGCACGGACGTCCTGATTTACCGCTACGAAGATCTTGTCGATGACCCGGAAGCGACCGTCGAAAAGATCTGCACCTTCCTGGGATTGTCATTCGACCAGAGCCTGCTCGATTATCATCGGAACCCGCAACGATGGTTCACACTTGATGCGCAACCCCAACATGCAGCATTGCGCAACCAGCAAGTGAACCAGCCAATTTATGATGGCCGCGGCCGCTGGAAGACCGAACTGGGTCAGCAGGAATTGATGGAGCTTACCGAGGGGCGTGGGAAACCCCTGATGCAGGCGTTCGGGTACATCTGAGACCGCCGCGCGACCACTTTACTCAGGAAGCGCGCGCGGATAGCCAAACTGATCGAAGTCGCGCTCATACGCGCGATAGATGGTATCAGCCAGTTCTGGCGTGAAATAGTCGGCAAGCCTGCGGCGGGAGGAGGTGTGCAGAGGTGGCATCGCCGCGCGTCGCATCTCGTCGCTTGCACCGACATGATCGAGAACCGGTTCGAAGTCCTGTGCGAAAGTCTCCGTCTTGCCGACGAGGTCGAACGCCACACCTGGAAGGTCGATGATGTCGCTTTGCCTCTGCCAATGCTTGTCGATCCGCCATGTGGAAGTCGTGCAGGCAAAGGCGACGAAATCTGCAAATGACAAGCTCTTGTCGGGTCCTACAGGCAGCGCCGGATCAGCCCTTTCGCGGTAGGCTAAATAGACCTCCACCCTGCCATAACCAGGCACAAGCGGACGGTCACGATATTGGTCGGCCCAGCACGACAACAGCCGGGTATAGGGGTTGCGAACGAAGGTAAATCGCAAGGCTTCCGGACTGGTGGCCATGCGATAGAACTGCAGGACGCCATGGCGGGGCGCCTGCAAGTTCGACGCCTTTCGGTTGTGCACCTTCCAGTTCTGGTCGCTGCGCCACCCCGACACGGTGTCGTTTCCGATCATGGCTGCAAGGTTGCTGCGAATGCGGCTACTCGCCGCCTTTGGCGTGGCGAGGTACAGGATCTTGAGTTGCGGGACTACGTCGATCAGGTCGTCAGGCAGATATGCGGTTTCCATGGCTCTGCGGTAAAAAGCCAACGCCTCGGGATTGCGCCAGCTCAAAACCTGCTCGACAACCCGCCACCGAAGCGACCGCAGTTTCGGCCTCAACTGGCGTTCGATTTTCCTCAATCCACGAGTCTGCTTCGATTTCGGGACGGGAATCTCATACGACACGTTGGGGGTGCTGGTGTTCATCCGCTCTTTCCTATTAGTTTCTAAATGCCTCACCACTGGGAAAACCGCAAGCAACGGTGGAGAATCGCCCCAAATCTGTTTTCGCCGCGCGCCAGCACCGACTTCCTGATCTACCGCAACAGTGATTTACGGTTGACGCGCAACCGGCCGCCGAGATTGGGAAGCGTATGGACGAGGCGCGACAAAAGACGTGGTTGCTCATCGGCCAAGTTTGATCGACATGAGTCGTCATGTCATAAGGTCCGGAAGCGGGGTCCTTAGCAATCGGCAGCTGATAGGAATGTTTGCGAGGTGACCATGAAATTACTGCGGTGGCTCAAACCGAAGGC
>NZ_RZSX01000727.1:0-3296 GCF_004023105.1 Mesorhizobium sp. M5C.F.Ca.IN.020.32.2.1
GCCGTCAAGGCGTCGAAGGGCGGCGCGGTCGAGTTCCGCGTCGAGAAGGCCGGCATCGTGCATGGCGGCGTCGGCAAGATCTCGTTCGACGTCAAGGCGCTGGAAGAGAACGTCCGCGCCTTCGCTGACGCGGTGAACAAGGCGAAGCCGGCTGGCGCCAAGGGCAACTACGTCAAGAAGGTGTCGGTCACCTCGACGATGGGCCCTGGCCTCAAGCTCGACGTCTCGACGCTGGCGGCGTCCTGATACGAACCATTCGGATCGGCCGCTAAAGAGTTGATCCGCAAACAGAATTCCGGGCCTCCGACTTATCTTGGCGGCCCGGTACCGGAAGTCGGAAGGCTTCCGGACATCCTGTCCGAGATTGCGGGCGGCCCCAAGCCTTAGTTCAAGGGGGGCCTTAATTCATGTGGGCCTGCATGAGACGGGTGAAGACCGGACAACGGAGCGACTGCTCCAATGAAAGGTTCGAACCGTGTTTGCCTTTTGTCTGCGCACCATTCGGCTTGCCGGCTGGTGTGGCGAAAGGGGGCAGGATCCTCGAGCGTCGTTCGGGAGATCCGTTACTGGATGGCCCGGCCGGCAAAAGGCAACCCGACGCCTGTCCTCGTAATGAGGCAGGGGTCAACTGGAGATAGGCAGTGGACAGAGCGGAAAAACGCGAACTCGTCACGGGCCTGAATGAAGCGTTTTCGGGCGCTGGTTCAGTCGTCGTGGCCCACTACGCCGGTATCACCGTCGCGCAAATGAACGACCTTCGGTCGAAAATGCGTGTCGCCGGTGGCACCGTCAAAGTCGCGAAGAACCGTCTCGCCAAAATCGCTCTTCAGGGCACGGACTCTGCATCGATCATCGACCTGTTCAAGGGACAGACGCTGATCGCCTATTCGGAGGATCCGATTGCGGCGCCGAAGGTCGCGTCCGATTTCGCCAAGGGAAATGACAAGCTCGTCATTCTCGGCGGCGCAATGGGCACCACCTCGCTCAACGCCGACGGTGTGAAGGCACTCGCCACACTTCCGTCGCTCGATGAGCTGCGCGGCAGGCTGGTTGGCATGATCGCCACGCCGGCAACCCGGATCGCCCAGATCGTCAATGCGCCTGCGGCTTCGGTCGCGCGTGTCATCGGCGCTTACGCCCGGAAGGACGAGGCGGCATGAGGCCGTTCCTCGCTATCACAAACACACGTTCGAACCTTATGAAGGAATATTGCAATGGCTGATCTGGCAAAGATCGTAGACGACCTTTCGAAGCTGACCGTCCTCGAGGCGGCCGAGCTGTCGAAGCTTCTGGAAGAAAAGTGGGGCGTTTCCGCTGCTGCTCCGGTGGCGGTTGCCGCCGCTGGCGGTGCCGCGGCTGCTGCTGCTCCGGTCGAGGAAAAGACGGAATTCGACGTCGTCCTCACCGAGGCGGGCGCTCAGAAGATCAACGTCATCAAGGAAGTTCGCGCCATCACGGGTCTTGGCCTCAAGGAAGCCAAGGACCTGGTCGAGGCGGCCCCGAAGCCGGTCAAGGAAGCCGTTTCCAAGGCCGACGCGGACAAGTTCAAGGCCCAGCTGGAAGCAGCCGGCGCCAAGGTCGAACTGAAGTAAGCGTTTGATATCGGCGGGCGGCTTCGCGCCGTCCGCCACTCCCTTGGCGAAGGGAGGCTGCGTAACGCGAAGAGTACGAAAACCTCTTTCCTGAGGGCCGTAAACCGGCCTTCAGGAAACGGGTTTTCTCCCGTTTTGGCCGGCCACCGACAGGGTGGCGGGTGAACAAATAAAAGGCCGCCGCCGAGGTGGCCGAGAATGCAAGGCGAGCCGCGGCGAGGCTCGCCCCGAGAATCGAGCTAAGGAGCGACGATGGCCCAGACACAAACTTTCAATGGCCGCAGACGCGTACGCAAATTCTTCGGAAAAATTCCGGAAGTTGCGGAGATGCCGAACCTGATCGAGGTTCAGAAGGCATCCTATGATCAATTCCTGATGGTAGAGGAGCCCAATGGCGGGCGTCCTGACGAGGGACTGCAGGCGGTTTTCAAATCGGTCTTCCCGATCTCCGACTTTTCCGGCTCCTCGATGCTGGAATTCGTGAAGTACGAGTTCGAAGCACCGAAATTCGACGTTGACGAATGCCGTCAGCGCGACCTGACCTATGCCGCGCCGCTCAAGGTGACGCTGCGCCTCATCGTGTTCGATATCGACGAGGATACCGGCGCCAAGTCGATCAAGGACATCAAGGAGCAGGACGTCTACATGGGCGACATGCCGCTCATGACCTTGAACGGCACCTTCATCGTCAACGGCACCGAGCGTGTCATCGTCTCGCAGATGCACCGTTCGCCGGGCGTCTTCTTCGACCATGACAAGGGCAAGTCGCACTCGTCGGGCAAGCTGCTGTTTGCCGCGCGCGTCATCCCCTATCGAGGCTCGTGGCTCGACATCGAGTTCGACTCGAAGGACGTCGTGCACGCCCGCATCGACCGCCGCCGCAAGATTCCGGTGTCGTCGCTGTTGATGGCGCTCGGCATGGACGGCGAGGAGATCCTGTCGACCTTCTACAACAAGATCACCTACAAGCGCGCCGGCGACCATTGGCGCATCCCGTTCAACGTCGAGCGTTTCCGCGGCCTCAAGGCCGTTGGCGACCTGGTCGATGCAGACACCAACGAGGTCGTCGTCGAGGCCGGCAAGAAGATCACTGCCCGCCAGGCCCGCCAGCTCGGCGAAAGGGGTCTCAAGGCGATCAAGGCGACGGACGAGGACCTGCTCGGCAACTACCTTGCCGAGGACATCGTCAACTACGCGACCGGCGAGATTTTCCTCGAAGCCGGCGATGAGATCGACGAAAAGACGCTGAAGGTGCTTCTCAGCGCCGGCGACGACGAGATCAAGGTTCTCGACATCGACCACGTCAATGTCGGCGCCTATATCCGCAACACGCTCAACGTCGACAAGAACGAGAGCCGCCAGGACGCGCTGTTCGACATCTACCGCGTCATGCGCCCCGGCGAGCCGCCGACGCTCGAAACCGCCGAAGCCATGTTCAACTCGCTGTTCTTTGACAGCGAGCGCTACGATCTGTCGGCCGTCGGCCGCGTCAAGATGAACATGCGCCTCGAGCTCAAGGCCGAGGACACCGTCCGCGTGCTGCGCAAGGACGACATCCTGGCCGTGGTCAAGACACTGGTCGAACTGCGCGACGGCAAGGGCGAGATCGACGACATCGACAATCTCGGCAATCGCCGCGTGCGCTCGGTCGGCGAGCTGATGGAGAACCAGTACCGCGTCGGCCTGCTGCGCATGGAGCGCGCG
>NZ_RZSX01000728.1:0-3286 GCF_004023105.1 Mesorhizobium sp. M5C.F.Ca.IN.020.32.2.1
GTGGTGCGGTACGGGCATTTGCGACCTCGGCCATCGCATTGAGCGCGCTGTCGATGGCGGGCTGCTCCACCGATGCCGGGCTCGCGGCTGCCGCGGTCAGCGGCGCCTGCAGCGCTTCGAACTGGCCCGCCTGCGCTGCGATCGCATTGCGGTTGTCGAAGTAGGACCAGGTGAACATCGCACCGGCCAACAGGGCGGCGGCGGCACAGGCTGCCGCGGCGCCACGCCAGATCCAGGCGCGGCGGCGCTGCGCCAGCGGATCGAACGTCCCCAGGCCGGCTTCCCTGAAAATGACCTCGGTCAGAAGGTTCTTCAGGAAGAAGCTGCGTTTTTCGACGCGCGGCGCCGGCATGGGCCGTCGCGGCGGAAGACCGAAGGATGAAGACAGCGCCGCGGTCAGCCGGTCGATGGGTGCCCCTTCCTGGGTCGCCGACGTCAGATAGAGGCCGCGCAGCCAGGCGGCTTCCTCGTAGCGGCTTTCGCCGAACATCGCCTCGACCAGCACCTGGATCGGCTCGGACAGGCTCGTCAGCTGGGCGGGAAACCTGAAAATCTCGGCGCGGGCGGCGAGTTTGTCCTCGTCCTCCAGGCGCGGCACCAGCCGCCGCTCGAGTTCAGTCGCAAGGGTGGCGATTTCCCGCTCTATGGTCTTTGCGTCGACCCGCGCATCCAGCGCAAAGGTCGTCCCCCAGACCTGCTCGCGCGAGGCCGTCGACAGGCCGCCGAAGAAAGCCTCGAAACCCTTGATCAGATCGGCCTTGGTCAGCATCAGATAGACTGGAAGGCGGATTTCGAGCCGGTCGTTGAGCTCTGCCAGGCGACGACGGATCTTGCGGCCATGCGCCTTGATGGCTTCGTCGCCCTCTGAAAGCGCGTCGATCGACAGCGCGACGATCACGCCGTTGAGCGCCCGGCGGCCGCGATGCTTTTTCAAGAGGTCGAGGAAGCCCAGCCATTCCGCCGCATCGACGTCCGGCTGGCTCTCCTGCTGCACGTAGCGGCCCGCCGTGTCGATCAGAACTGCGTTCTCGGAGAAAAACCAGTCGCAGTTGCGCGTGCCGCCAACCCCCTGCAGATCGTCGGTGAGGTCGATCGGAAAGTTCAGGCCGGACTGGCGCAAGGCCGTGGTCTTGCCGGTGGCCGGCGGCCCGACGATCACGTACCAGGGCATCTCGCGCAGGAACTTGCGTCCGCCCAGCTTGCGGCGCTTCAATTCGACCATCACCTCGGCGAACTTGGCGCCGACGGCGGCGACGTTCTCTTCGCCGGGGCTCAGCGGTTTTTCCACCACGGGCGCAGCGATTTCGGCGACGAACATGCGGTTGGCCCGGATCGCCCGGCGTTGCGCGACGATCAGCCAGATCAGCCAGAAGATGACCAGCAGCGCAACGATGACGATGCGGACATTTTCCGAGGCGAAGGGTTCGTAAGCACCGACCCTGACGATCGGGCCGAACACCCAGATAACCAGGGAAAGCAGCGCGATGCCGATCAGCGTCCACAGCCAGCGCGATGTCAGGACCGCCCACAGGAAGCGCAGGATGAACATCTCACAGCCTCTTTTCGACCAGCACCTCGACGCGGCGGTTCAAGGCCCGTCCCGCGCGCGTGCTGTCGTCGGCCACTGGATCGGTCGCTGCACGTCCTTCGAAGCGAATGCGGTCCTGCGGCACACCGTTCTGGACCAGCATCTCGGTAATGGTTGCTGCGCGCGCTTCGGACAGCCGCTGGTTGGTGGAAAGCGGATTGGACCGTTGCAAAGGAATACTGTCGGTATGGCCGACCACGGTGATGTTGCCGATCAGTTCCTGATTGGCGAGGATCACTTTGGCGATTGAGCCGATCAGCGGTTCGAAGCCTTCCGTCAATGTCGGCCGCGACGACTGGAACAGTTCGGGGTTGGAGGCCTGAATGATCAGCCTGGCCAGCGAGACGCTCTCGGTGCCGCTGAGCGCGGCCCTGAGATTGGCCGGCGCTCCGGCCTGAAACTCCGGCACCAGCGCAAAATCCACTGCCTCCGGCGGCGGCGCGTCGACCTGTGGCGATGTGCGGCTGATTTCGCCGCGCGTGGGTGGCGGCAAAGCGCGAACGAGCGTGGAAAGCTCGACCGCCTGACTGCTCAGTCCCATCGACAGCCCGAGATAGATTGCAGTGGCGATAACCGCCGCACCGAGCCCCATCACCCATATCGGAACGATGAAGCGCTGCGGCTCGTCGGATGCGATCACGCCTTTCCAGTTTGGCGACAGCGGCGCGCCGTCGGCATCCGCATCGCGCAAAAAGCGCGCCGCAGCAACGCGAACGGCGTTGAGCGAGCGGTCGCCCGACCGGCCTGGCACACGATACTTGCCGCGGAAGCCGAGCGCGAGGCAATGATATTGCAGTTCGAGCAGCTCGCGATCCCGGTTCGGATGACGCTCCAGTTCATCGAGACGCGTGAAGAACTGCGTGCCGGCATCGACATCGCCTCGAAGCATCACCACAAGCGGCTGGCGCGGCCATGCGCTGGCACCACCCCACGGCGTGTTCAAGGCCAGGTCGTCAAGCAACGCCGCCACCACCCAGGCTGCCTGGTCGGCGCGCTCCAGAGAGGACCCTGCCGCCATTGCCGCGTCGCGTGCCCGAACCAGCTCATCGAGCAACCGGGTGCGCAACGATTCCGGGTTTTCCGGCGGCAGCGCGCTTTCAAGCTCGGGCGCGAACTCCAGCAGGGGCGCGAATGCGTTGACAAGCGTGTTCGGATGCGTACGCGACCGTTTGATTGGCACACCCGACAAGAGTGGCGTCATCGGTCGCGGCATCGGCGCGCCGGTCAGTCGTATGCGAGTGCGTTCGCGATCCTCCGACAGTCCGAAAGGATCATCCCGGCTCATCATTTCACCTGTTTACCGAATAGCAGTCCACCTGCGGCTCGCTCGGCAGTACACCGGACACGCCAATGACAAAGCCGGGGGCATCGAGCAGCGAGGCCCAGTGCTCGCTTTTCTGATCCAGCTCAAGGCACAACCGATCGCCATCGTAGGGGATTTCGCGCGGCTGGGAATGCAGCGGTTTCAGTGGAATACCGGGTAGGCGGGATTTCCACAGGCCCTCGAACTGATCGGCCGAACCGACAGTCGCCTGGTTGACGAAAATCTTGCGCAAGGCATCTTCCGACAGCTCGGAGCCGACCCGGATGACGATTCGGCTGGCCACCAGCAGCTTCGGGTTGTCAATGCGGATTTTCCAGACATTGGTCGAATGCCGCATGACAGGTAGCGCGCGTGATTTAGGCTCGATGTAACGC
>NZ_RZSX01000729.1:0-3285 GCF_004023105.1 Mesorhizobium sp. M5C.F.Ca.IN.020.32.2.1
GCCTGATCGTTTCCGTGCCGTAGGCGACCGCGGCGACCGCCTGCGCGCCACCGCATTTGTAGACCGTTGCGACGCCGGCGAGGCGCGCTGCAACCAGCGTCGCTGCGTCCACCGAACCATCGGGCGCTGGCGGAGTCACGATAGCAAGCTCCGGGACGCCCGCCACCACTGCGGGCACCGCGGTCATCATTGTCACCGAAGGGAACGCCCCTTTGCCACGCGGGACATAGAGCGCCACCGAGCGGATCGGCGTGAAGCGGTCGCCGGCATAGGCGCCGGGCCGCATTTCCTTGAGCCACATCGCTTCCGGCCTCTGTTCTTCGTGGAAATGCCGGATGTTGTCGATGCCGAAGCGAATGGCGGCGACCACGTCCTCGTCCACCATGTCGAAGGCGGCGTCGAACTCGGCGGGGCTGACCTTCTGCCGCGCGGCATCGAGATCTGCCTTGTCAAAGTCGCGGGCGAAGCGGACGAGCGCGGCGTCGCCTTCTGTTCGGACCGCCTCGATGATCGGTGCGGCCTTCTCCATAAAGCCAGAGAGATCGCTCTCTGAGCGCCGCATCAGTGCCGAACGACCGGCGGCGTCGATCTGGCTCAGGTCGTGGAACGATATGTGTGGCATAGGATTTCCCTTTGCGGCCGGCAGGCCGGCATTCCTCATTTCGATTTCAGGAAGATGTCGAGCCCGACCAGCCTGTCGAGCAGGAAGATGGCGACAGCCGAGCAGGCGATGAAGACCACGGAGATCGCGGCAAGATCCGGTGTGATGATCGAGCGGATGGAGTTGTAGATCAGCACCGGCAGCGTCACGATGCGCGCATCGACGAGCAGCAGGCTGACCAGGAACTCGTTGAGCGCAAGGATGAACATCAGCAGCGAGCCGGTGATCACCCCCGGCATTACCGCCGGCAGGGTGACGGAGAAGAACACCTGGAGCGGCGGCGCGCCGCAGTTGGCGGCGGCCAGTTCCAGGTCCGGGTCAAGCCCGGTGGCACTCGCCGTCACCGCCCAGATCATGAAGGGAAGGTTGATGACGCAGCAGGCGATGCCGACCGGCCAAAGCTGGCCGAGAATGCCGGCGTTGCCGAAAATCAGCATGAGGCCGATGCCCGATCCGATCAGCGGGATAGTAAAGGGCAGCAGCAGATAAATCTGGATCGTTTTCTCAAAACGCACCGCATATTTCGCCAGCGCGATGCCAGCCAGCGTGCCCACGGGAATGGCAACGATCGTACAGACCGTCGCGACATGGAGCGTACGCAGGAAAGCGTTGCGCAGGTCGGAGGCCTGTGAGATGCGCGCGTACCACCGCAGCGAGAGCCCGTCCGGCGGAAACGTGATGATGTTGCCGCCGGTGAAGGAAGCGCCGAGCACGACGATCGTCGGCGCTGAAAGCGTCACCAGGGCGATCGTGACCAGGGTCCACAAGACAACGGATTTGCTGCGCGAGCCGTTCACGCCCGTGACCTCCCCATCGCAAGCGTTCCGGCTCCGAACAGCGCGAACACCAAGCCGACGAGGATTGACCCGAGCGCGACAAGCATAAGCGCCAGCGTCGCGCCGAGGCCCTGGTCAGACGTTCGGAAGAACTGATCGTAAATAGCGTTGGCGATGAAGTCCTGCGAGCCGCCGCCAAGGATCGCGGGGACTGCGAAATCGGTGAGCGAAAGCGTCAGCACCACCACGCCGGCGCCGATGAAGCCCGGACGAGCGAGTGGCAACACGACATGGATGAACGTGCGAACCCAGTTCGCACCGAGCGATCCAGCGGCCGCCTCCAGCTCTTCGGGAATGGCGGTGAGTGCCGGCGCGAGCATCAGTACGGCGAAGGGCAGCATGTACTGGACGAGGCCGAACAGCACGGCGGGATAGTTGTAGATGAGCCGCATAGGGGCGACCCCGATAAGGCCGAGCGCCTCGTTCACCATGCCCTGATTGCCGAGGATGATCAGCCAGCCATATGCACGCACAACCTGGCCGATGAAGAAGGGCAGGAACAGCGCAATCAGCAGGAATTTGCGCAGTCTTGGCGAACGCGTGCGCACCATCAGATAGGCGTAGGGAAAGGCGAAGACGAGTGTCACCGCGGTGACGATCAGGGCGGCGACGAGGCTGCGCTGCGCGACAACGAGGAACAGGGGCTCTGTCAGCGCCCGCCGGAAATTGGCGATGGAATAGTCGTCCGAGAATTGGAAGGTGGTGGTGTCGAGCGTGCGCAGGCTTGCATCCGCGATCTGGATGAGACCGAGCACGAGCAGTCCGACCAGCAGCACTGCCGGAAGCAGCATCAGATAGGGCGTGGCGCGCCTGAATCGCGCTGGCCAGATGGCGGCGGCAATGCCTTCCAGCGCATCCATGATACGCCATTTCAAGGGATAGGCTGTCCTGGCTGCCCGCATGAGAAAATCCGTAACCGACCTCGTAAAGGAGCCGGTGCCGCCAGCGCAGCACCGGCCAACCTGGCGTCAGCCCTGCATGATCGCCTTGAACTTGGAAAACCACTCGCTCTCGTTCTCGACCTGGATCTTCGACGAGATGCGAATGAGGCGCTGGAAATCCGCTTCGGTGGTCGGATAGGACGGATCGCCCACCAGATCCTTCGGCGGTGTGAGGCCCGGCACGACGCCCGGCAAGCCGAGGCCGTCCAGCCAGACCTGCTGGGCTTCCTTGGTCAGCGCATGGTTGATGTACTGCTTGGCCCAGTAGAGTTCGTTTTCCGGCAGGCCCTTGGGGATCCACAAACCGTCCGTGTCGAATTTCGCACCCTCCTCCGGCACGACCCATTCGATTTTCACGCCGTTCTTGCGGGCCTCTCGGGCGTTGGTGGAGATGGTGCAGGCGGCATCGATTTCGCCGTTCTGGAACCAGGTGGTGAAGTCGGGATCTTCGCCGAGCAGCGGCTGCTGCGCCTTCATCTTGGTGATGAAATCCCAAGCCGGCTGCATGTTACCGGGTATGTCCTCCAGCTTGCCGCCACCGGCGACCTGGGCTGGGAAGTGGAAGCCGATGCCGTCATTGTAGAAGGCAAGCCGGCCCTTGAACTTCGGGTCGAGCAGGTCTTTCCAGGACTTCGGCGGTCCGTCCGGGAACGCCGCAGGCCGATAGGCCAGCACATAGACATAGCCGTAGGTATTGACGATCGGGAAGCCTTCCAGGCCGGCCGGCTTGGCAAGGTCCGTCACATTGGCGAGGTTCGGAAGGTCGGAGAGGTCTTCCGTTACGCCGCGCAGTGCCGACTTCGTGGCATTGGTGGTGGTGTCCCAGTTGATGTGGATCGGCGGGTCC
>NZ_RZSX01000072.1:0-12810 GCF_004023105.1 Mesorhizobium sp. M5C.F.Ca.IN.020.32.2.1
GCGGATCGCGCCGGTCGGCATCATGATGCCGCCGGAGCCGCTCGACGCGCTGGTCGCCAAGGTCGCCGAAACCTGCCGCGCCACGCACAACACCTCGATCGCCATTGCTTCGGCCGCAGCCGTCGCTGCCGCCGTCAGCCGCGGCGTTGCCGGCGGCGACTGGCGTGCCGCCGCAGATCGTGCCGTCGTGGCGGCCAAGCGCGGCGCAGAACTCGGTCACTGGATCACTGGCGGCGACATTGCCGCGCGTATCGACTGGGCGAGGAGCCTCGTTCGCGGCAAGGCTGTCACTGACGGCATCCGGCTGATCGTCGACCTGGTCGGCACCGGCGTCGCCAGCCAGGAATCGGTTCCGGCGGCCTTCGCGGTGCTGGAAATTGCCGGCGGCGATCCCTGGCTGGCGGCCGTCATCAGCGCCAATCTCGGCGGCGACACCGACACGATCGGCGCCATTGCCGCCGGCATGGCAGGCGCCTGCGCCGGCTTTTCCCGATTGCCGCAGGAACACATCAACCGGCTCAAAGGCGTCGACATTGCGCAGGTGCGCGCGCTCGCCGCCGACCTGGTCGCGGCGCGGATGGCGAAAAGCAGTTCAGGCAAGGACGCGGCGGCATGAGCGGGCGTCTCGTCCATATCGGCAGCGCGGTGGTCGACTATGTCTACCGCATCGACGCCTTGCCGGCGCCCGGCACCGAGAAAACCGCATCGAGCTTTGCCCAGGTCGCCGGCGGCGGCTTCAACATGATGGTCGCGGCCAGCCGCACCGGTATGAAAGTGGCGTTCGGCGGACAACTCGGCAGCGGACCGAATGGTGACTTCTTGCGTGCCGCCCTCGCGGCGGAAGGCATCGCAACGCTGACCCCGGCATCCACCATGATGGACAGCGGCAATTGCGTCGCCATGATCAGCGGCGACGCCGAGCGCACCTTCGTGTCATGGCCTGGTGCCGAGAGTGTTCTCAGCCTCGGCATGATGGCGCCCGTCCGGGTTGCGCCGGGGGATTGGGTGTTCGCCTCCGGCTACACGCTGAGCTATATCGGCAGCCGCGATGCGCTGGCCGACTGGATCGAGGCGCTGCCGGCGGAAATTTCCTTCGTCTTCGATCCGACGCCTGTTATATCAGACATCCCGCGCACCATTCTCGACCGGGTGCTGGCGCGCACGAGCTGGCTGAGCTGCAACATCGTAGAAGCGGCCGAGATCGCCGGCCCCGGCGATGTCGAGGTTATTGCTGCCCGGCTTCTTTCCAATCACAGTCCGAGCGCCGAGGGGGTCGTCATCCGCGCCGGGGCAAAAGGCTGCTTCGTGCGGCTGGGTGACGGCATCGCGCAGGCCGTGCCCGGTTTTAAGGTCGCCGCCGTCGATACCAACGGCGCCGGCGACACCCATATCGGCGCCTTCGTCAGCGCGCTTTCGCGCGGCGTGCCGCCCTTCGAAGCGGCGCGCTACGCCAATGCGGCGGCGGCGCTCTCGGTCACCCGCCATGGCGGATCATCGGCGCCGACCGACCAGGAGATCCAGACATTCCTCGGCGATGACGATCGATCCGTGCACGGCCGGAAGCAAGAGGCCCATTTATGACAGCCTAAATGACGCAACAAGCCCGCCAACCGGGCAGAACAATGAGAGGAACGAACATGCGCATGCCAAAACTGACTGCTTTTCTGACGGCGACTGCCGTCTTCACCTCCGCGCTGACGCTGGCCGCCACTGCCGCCGAAGTGCATGTGCTCAACTGGAAGGGCTACGGGGCCGACGAGCCCTGGGCCATCGCGGCCTTCGAGAAGGCGACCGGCAACAAGGTCGTCAACGACTTCTTCAATTCCGAACAGGAAATGCTGACCAAGCTGAGGACCAATCCCGGCCTCTACGACGTCGTCATGATCAACGCAGCCTTCAACGACCAGGCGATGGCGGAAAAGCTGATCCAGCCGATCGACGTCGCCAATATTCCCAATTACGCCGACATCAGCCCGGACAAGGCGGGATCGCCGATGCTCGTTCGTGACGGCAAGGTCTATGGCGTGCCATGGGTGTGGGGCTTGACCGCGCTCGCCATCAACGAGAAGTCCTTCGAGACGCCGCCGACCAGCATCACCGAAATGTGGAACGAGGCCCATAAGGGCCGCGTGGTGATTCGCGACGACGCGGTCGAAGCGGTTCAGTTCGGCGCCATCGCCACCGGCCAGAACATCAACGACATCAATGACATGGAAGCTGTCAAGGCGAAGCTGACCTCGCTGATGCCGCAGATCAAGACATTCTGGAGCTCGGAGAACGATTGGAACCAGATGGTCGCCTCCAACCAGATCGACATCGGCACCTACTGGAGCGGTTCGGCCGACCGCGCCAAGAGGCATTTCAAGCTGCCGGTCTCGCTGGTCATCCCAAGGGAAGGCGCCGTCGCCTGGCTCGACGCCTTTTCCATTCCGGTCGGCTCCAAGAATGTCGCCGGCGCCGAGGCGTTCATCAACTACATGATCGATCCCGGCTTCTACGTTGAATGGGTCACCAAGGTCGGCGCGCCGGTCTCGGCCAACACCAAGGCGATTGCAGCGCTTCCCGAAGATGCGTTCAACCGCAAGGTGATGGGCGATCCCGATGTCGCCAAGCGCATCCAGTTCCAGGCGCCCATCACCGATGCGCAGCGCGAGGCCTATCTGGCGCTGTGGCAAGAGCTCAAGGTCAACGTGAAGTAGCGGGCGGGCTTTCGGGGAGAGGCATATGGCGGACCAAGTCGCGACCGGTTCGAGGAGCGGATTGCGATCGGCTTTGCCCCTGCTTCTGCCCGCTTATCTGTGGCTGACGGTGGCGATCTTCCTGCCGCTGTCGGCCATGGTCTTCTTCTCCTCGATGACCGAGCTGCCGCTGTCGGGGAAGGCGTGGTCGTTCACGCTGGAGAACTACGCCACCTTCTTCTCAGAGCGGCTGTATTTGACGCTGCTGCTGGCGTCGCTCAGGCTCGGACTTGAGGTGACCCTGTGGTGCGTCGTCATCGGCTTTCCCGCAGCCTATGTGCTGGCCAAGGTGCTGAAAGGGCGCAGCCGCGAGGCGATCTTCCTGCTCGTCATCCTGCCGTTCTGGTCGAACGGGCTGGTGCGCATCTTCTCCTGGGCGATGGTGCTGCGCGAGGGCGGCATTCTCGACACCGCGCTCAACGCCGTGCTGCCGTTCAAGATCAACATCGACCTGATGTATTCGTATCCGGCCGTCGTCATCGGGCTGGTGCATTCCTACGTGCCCTACATGGTGCTGACCTGTTACCTCACGCTGCAGGCCATCGACGACTCGCTGATCGAGGCAGGGCGCTCGCTCGGCGCCTCAAGGCTGCAGATGCTGAGGCGGGTGATCATCCCGCTGTCCATGCCGGGGCTGGTGGCGGGCGCAGCGCTGATCTTCGTGCCCGTCGTCGGATCCTTCATGGAGCCGCGTATCCTCGGCGGGCGCACCGGTACCTTCTACGGAACGGTCATCGAGGATCAGTTCGTCGCCGTCTTCAACTGGCCGCTGGGCGCAGCGCTGTCCTTCATCCTGCTGGCCGTCGTCCTGGTCATTCTTGCGCTGACATCGCCGGTGCTCAGGAGGGCCGCCTGATGGCGACGACCCGTATCCTCGAATGGCTTGGCCGGCTCTACATCTGGCTGCTGCTCGCCTTCCTCTATCTCCCGATCGTCATCATGGCGCTGATGTCGTTCAACGTCTCGCCCTTCTACCAATTGCCGTTCGAAAGGACGACTGAATGGTACGCGTCGCTGTGGCAGAACGACCAGCTGATCTCCGCAACCTCGAACAGCATAGAGATCGCCGTCATCACCACCATCCTTTGCACCGCGCTCGGCACGGCGGCGTCGCTGGCGTTCTATCGCTACGAATTTCGCGGCAAGAAATTCCTGCAAGCGCTACTGTTTCCGCCGATCGCCATTCCGTGGCTGATCACCGGCACGGCGATGCTGATCTTCTTCTTCGGCGTCGGCATCGGGCGTGGTCTGTTCGCGATCCTGCTCGGCCATGTGGCGCTGGCGCTGCCCTATGTCATCGTCGTCGTCTCGGCACGGCTGCAGACCTTTGCGCCGGAACTGGAAGAGGCGGCGCGATCGCTCGGCGCCAACCAGTGGCAGGTGACGCGGCGCGTGACCTTGCCCTGGATCATGCCGGGCGTCATCGCCGGCGGGCTGTTCGCCTTTGCCGTATCGTTCGACCAGTTCGTGGTGTCCTACTTCCTGTCGACGCCGGGTCAGACAACCTTGCCGGTCGAGATCTACGCCGCGATCCGCAAGGGTTTCACGCCCGAGATCAACGCGGTCTCGACGATCATCATCGTCGTCTCGATGGCGCTGATGCTGCTTACGGCACGTTTCTTCAAATTCGGCGGAGAGAAATAATGGCCGGCGTTCAGGTATCGAATTTGTCGCGCAATTTCGGGGCGCACAAGGCACTGGATGACGTCTCCATCGATTTTGCCGACGGTGGTTTCTATGCACTGCTTGGGCCCTCGGGCAGCGGCAAGACCACGCTGCTGCGGCAAATCGCGGGCTTCGATTTCCCCGACTCGGGCCGCATCGCGATCGGCGGCGAGAGCGTCGAGCGGGTGCCGGTTGAGAGGCGGCGTATCGGCATGGTGTTTCAGAACTATGCGCTGTTTCCAAATATGAGCGTGGCCGACAATGTTGCCTTCGGCCTGTCGGTGCGTGGCGAGGCCAAGGCAACTATTGCAAGCGAGGTGCAGCGCGCGCTCGATCTGGTACAACTCAGCAAACTCGGCGGCCGCCGGCCGCACCAGCTGTCCGGCGGTCAGCGCCAGCGGGTTGCGCTGGCCCGCGCCATCGTCACCAAGCCGCGTGTGCTTTTGCTCGACGAACCACTCGGCGCGCTCGATAAGGCGCTGCGGGTCGACATGCAGATCGAACTGAAGCGTATCCAGCGCGAGATCGGCATCACCACCATCTTCGTCACCCACGACCAGGAAGAAGCGCTCACGATGAGCGACCGCATCGGTATCCTGCGCGATGGCCAGCTGGTGCAGGAAGGGCCGCCGGAGGAGATCTACGACAGCCCGAAAAGCGAATTCGCCGCCACCTTCCTCGGCGATGCCAACATCTTTCGCGGCGAGGCCACAGGCGTCGGTATCCGGCTGCCCGACGGCACGACGATCGCCGCCCGGGCAGGGGCGACGCTTGCCGCCGGCGCCAAGGCCAGCTGCGCGGTGCGGCCCGAACGCATCCGCATCGCCATCGATTCCGGAAGCGCGGACCAGGCCAATGGCAATGTGCTCCGTGGCCAAATTTCCAAGCGTATCTTCGCCGGCAACAACAGTACCTATTTCGTCGAACGCGACGGCCAGACGCTCAAGGTCATCGTGCAGAACACCGGCGCTGACAGGCTGGCGGAAGGCCAGGAGGTGCTGCTGCGCTGGTCGCCGAAGAGTACGGTGCTGATCGCCGCGAACTGATCTTGCCAGGCGGACTGCAATCCGTGAGAGCATGGTCGGGCATAGTGAGGAAAGCGGAACACCCGATGACGCTTGAATTGATGGCGGGCGATCAGTCGATGCTGCAGGGCGAGCACGGCCCGGCCGCGGCCGCAGCGATGAAGATCCTGGTCGCCTTTTCGAAGGCGGTCGGCGCGCGCAAGCTGCTGGATATTGCCGGTGCCCATATCGACGGCTGCCTCTATCACGGCCAGGCCGGTCTCGATTTCGTCGAGAGGCTGGTCGAGGGCGGTGGCAGCGTTCGGGTGCCCACCACATTGAACGTCGGTTCGTTCGACCTCATCCATCCCGGCCTGGTGAAGATGCCGGCCGCCGAAGAAGTGCCGGCGCGGCGGCTGATGAAGGCGCATCTGGAGCTCGGCTGTCAGGCGACCTTCACCTGCGCGCCCTATCAGACGCGGTTCCGGCCGGCTTTCGGCGAGCAGATCGCCTGGGGCGAGTCCAACGCCATCGTCTTTGCCAATTCGGTGATTGGAGCGCGGACCAATCGCTGTGGTGATTTCATCGATTTGTGCTGCGCGATGACCGGGCGGGCGCCGGCCTGGGGGCTGCATTTAAGCGAAAACCGGCACGGCCAGATCCTGTTCGAGCTGACCGGTTCTTTCGAGCCTACCGACGCCCTGTTCGTTGGCGTCGGGCTGATCATCGGGCAGGCGAGTCGCGACCGCATCCCGGTGATATCGCGCCTGCCGCAGCCGCGCGACGAGGACCAGCTGAAGGCGCTGGGTGCGGCGGCGGCAACGACGGGCGCGGTGGCACTGTTTCATGCGGTCGGCATCACGCCGGAAGCAAAGACGCTCGACGAGGCGTTTCGCGGCAAGGCGCCGGAGGAGACGATCCGGATCTCTCGCGCCGACATCGATCATGCTCTGGCCAGGCTGTCCAGCGTCCCCGACGGTGCGCCGCTTGCGGCCGTATCGCTCGGCACGCCGCATTTTTCCCATCACGAGTGGATGCGCCTGCTGCCGATGCTGCGCCATATCGCGCCGGGCAGGGGCATCCCGATCTATGTCAACACCGGGCGCGCGACGCTGACGCGGCTTCAGGACGAAGGCGAGCTGGAGAGTGTGAAGGCGTTCAACCTCATTCCAGTGACGGATACCTGCACCTATGTCACCACCATCATCGAGCGCCTCGACGGCGTGGTGATGACCAACTCCGGCAAATGGGCGCATTACGCCCCCGGCAATATCGGCGTCTCGGTGGCGTTCGGCGAGATGGAGGACTGCATCCGCTCGGCAGCGGTCGGGCACGTCGTGAGGGGTGCGCCATGAGTGAACAGGCAAGTCGAGCCCTGAAAAGTCGAGCCCTGAACAGAGTTGGCAGTTTCCAGCTTGCCGGCGAGGCACAAGGCTCGGCGCTGGTGCTGTCGCAAGCGCTCAGTTTCTGGGGCGGCCTGGACATCGAGACGGGCGACATCATTGACCGTTCGCATCCTGGTCTTGGCCAAAATGTCGCTGCCAAGATCCTGGTGATGGCTTCCGGGCGGGGATCTTCGTCCTCGTCCTCGGTTCTGGCCGAGGCGATCCGCAGGGGCACGGCGCCGGCCGGCATTATCCTGCAGCGGCCCGACCCGATTCTGGCCGTCGGCGCCATCGTCGCCGAGTTTCTCTACGATGTCAGCATGCCGCTGGTCGTCTGCGACATATCAGGCATTGTTTCCGGCGACCGGATCGCGATCGGCCTTGGCGAGGATGCGCAAGCGATCGTGAGCAGGATCCAGCCGGCCATCGGTCCCGCCGCGCCACGTCGCCAATAGGCCGCAGCCAGCGTCTCGTCGCGGCCGAGCCCCAGCGTGCTGCGCCAGTGTTCGCGAACGATCCTCGCGGCAGCCGCTTCCGCCGCGAACCCAGCCGAACGCCGAACCGTTTGCATGCGGAGGAGATCCCGGTCCTCCTCGTCCCGAAGACAACAGCCCGCACGGCATCGAGCTCAGATTACCCTGATCGCCGCAGCGCCACAGCCCCAATTGCTGGCGCGACCTCTCTTATCCCGGAACTTCCGTTCAGATCTCCGGGATGCTTTCCCTGAAGATCACCTGCAGCCTCGGCTGGTGCAGCTCGTAAGGCAAGCCCCTGACCGCATGGGTCAAGGTGTTGAGCGCTTCGCGGGCTTCGACGCGCGGGTTCTGGTCGATGACTGCGTCGAGCGTGCCGTCGAGCAGAAGCTCTTTGGTGCCTTCCGTCACCTCGTGGCCAAGGAACACGGTCGACAGTGCGCGCCCACGCTCCTTAAGCGCGCGAGCGATGCCGGTGTTGCCGGCACCGACATTGTAGATCGCGGCCAGGTCCGGATGCCGGTCCAGCAGGGCGGAGGCCTCCGCATAGGCCTTTTCCCGGTCGTCCAGCATCTCGCGCATCTCGACGATCTGCAGATTGGGCGATTCTTCCGTGAGGATGTGGCGGAACCCCATCTCGCGTTCCTCATGGCCGCGATAGGAGAGCGAGCCGGCGAACAGTGCGACCTTGCCCGGACGATCAGCGCCCATGAAGCGATTGAGCAAATAGCCGGCGAGGCGCCCGGCGGCGCGGTTGTCGATGCCGATATAGGCGACCCTCGGCACATGCAGGATGTCGGACGCGATGGTGACGACCTTGACGCCGCTGGCCGACAGCGAGCGGATCGCCTCGCGGACGGTCGGATGGTCGAGTGCGATGACACCCACGCCTTGCGTCTGGCCGTGCAAGTCCTGCAGCAGGCGGGCGAGCCGGTCGGGATTGAAGCCTTCGATCGTGGCGACGCGCACATCGAGGTCCGGTCGCGACTGCGCTTGCGCCTCGATATGCCGGTGCAGCATCTTGATGAAGGAATTGGTGCCGGCGGGCAGCGCGAAGTCGAGCCGCATGACATCGCCGCGCAGCGCGGTGCGCGTGGTCGGGCCGTTCGAATTTTCAGCGATGTAGCCAAGCCGCTGCGCAGTCTCCAGCACGACTTCGCGGGTGCGCGCCCTGACCCCGGCGCGGTTGTTGAGCACACGGTCGACCGTGGCGGCTGAAACGCCGGCTTCCCGGGCTATGTCAGTCAGGGTGGACCGCACTGTCGATCACCTCATGCTTGTGCGCTACAGGCGCATCAAAAATCGCGGATTGACGGATCGGACGACGGCTTCATCCCATCCGCGATTCTGATGGGAAATGATGTATCCGGCCTTGGCCGATGCGCAAGCCGGTGGGCTACACCAAATCGTCGAGCCGTGTCGAAAAAGGTCGGCGCGGCACACGGTCCCCTCAAATTCAGGCAGTGAGTGTGGTGTGATGATGTTGGTGGACGGCATTTTTCCTCCCCTTGCGGTGGTATGATGTATTTTGAGTATTTATGATGTTGACAGCCTTCCCATAGTGCCGTCAATATCCATCATTGGCCGTGAAGGAACAAGGCCCGAGGGAGGACTTCCAATGTCTGATATGATCCGCATGTCGCGGCGCCGTTTGCTGGCGTCCGGTGGAAAGGCGGCCGTGCTTGTTGCCGCCGCAGGTATCGCACCGAAATTCATCCGTCCCAGCCGCGCCTATGCAGCCGATGCGCTCGCGCCGGGCATGATCGGCGGCCCGACGGGCTTCGACGGCTCGGAGCGTTATCAGTATGGGCCTGATACGCCGGAAGGCCGCGCCATCGAGGCGGCAAAGGCGATGAAGGGCGCCGGCAAGGCGCCTGCCAAGATCGTGCTCGGCCTGTCCGACGGCTCGATCGGCCAGTTGACGCAGCCATTTCCTGCCGGCGCGCCCTCGATCAAGGACCTGTGGGAGAAGGAGACCGGCATTCCGCTCGGGATCGTCGGCGTGCCGAATGGCCAGGAGTTCACCAAGACGATGCAGGACATCTCCACCAAGGGTGGGGCCTATGACATCTACGCGGTGGAATGGAACCGTCTCGGCGATCTCGCCGAAACCGGCGGCATCCTGAAGCTCGACGACTTCGTCGCCCAGTACAAGCCGGAATGGGACGATCCCGAGCGCGGCTATGTCAACGGCGCCAAGGGCGTCTCGCTGCTCAACCAGTATCGCGGCTCGACCTATGGCGTGTCGCTGGATGGCGATTTCCAGACCTGGGTCTACCGCACCGATCTGTTCGGCGACGCGGCCGAAAAGAAAGCCTTCTCCGACAAGCATGGCTACGAATTGGCGCCGCCGAAGACCTGGAAGCAGAATGACGAGATCGCGGCCTTCTTCCAGCGCCCGGACAAGGGCTTGTTCGGCTCAACCGATCTGCGCAACCAGGGCTGGGGCTATACCAATTGGTATCAGCGTTATGTCTCAATGGCTTCGCCCAATCAGTTCCTGTTCGACGACACCGGCAAGCCGCTGATCAATTCGGAGCAAGGCATCGCTGCGACCAACGAGTACATCGCCTCGCTGGCCCATCATTCGCCGGACGCGATCTCCTGGGGCTGGCCGGAGCAGTACGGCAATTTCGCCAAGGGCGGCGCCGCCATGACCTGCGCCTTCTCCAACCTGCCGAAATTCCTCGACAATGCCGGCAACATGGATTCGCAGGTCACCGGCAAGATCGGCTCGATGCTGCCGCCCGGCCGCGAGATCGACGGGAAGCTGATCAGCCGTTCGGTGCTGTGGCTGAACCTCTCGGCTTCGGTCTCCTCGCAGGCCAAGAATCCGGAGGCCTGTTACCTGTTCCTGCAGTGGCTGGGATCGAGCCGGATCTATGCCTGGATGACCGCCAATCCTGGCGGCTATTTCGATCCGTTCCGGCTGTCGGATTTCTCCGACCCGTTGGTCCGCCAGACCTATCACGCCTACCACATGGATGTGGTGCGCGAGACGGTCGCCCGCACCGTGCCGACCATCAACTATCCCGGCGCCACCGCCTTCCACAATGCGCTGGACGAGAACCTCGTCGCAGCACTTACCAAGGCCAAGACCGCCGAGCAGGCGATGGCCGACACCGAGGCCGAATGGAAGAAGATCGCCCGCCGCACCGGCGAGGAGAAGCTTCTCGAAGCCATCAAGACCAACAAGGAAGCCTGGCCTACTGTTCTCGATCCGGTCAGCTGATCCTGCTCCCTGAATCCGAATGGAGGGGAGGAGTGATTGCTCTTCCCCTCTGCAAACGATGACCCCAGCAAAGCTGTAAGATGAAGCGTTCCGTTCCTTTCGAAATATTCCGCTATGCAGCGATCCTTGCGGCCATGGCGGTGACGCTGGTGCCGATCCTGTGGACGGTGTCGATGGCCTTCAAGCCGATCGCCGAATGGTCGGCGACCGGCGCCCACCTGACCTGGTGGCCGAAGAACCCGACGCTCAGCAATTTCCGGTTCGTCTTCGGGGAATCGACCAACAATCTGATCGTCGCGCTCGACCGCACCGCGCTGAAACCGATCCTGTCGTCGCTGCTGTCGGCCACGTTCGGCACGGCAATCGCCATGTCGGCCGGCACGGCAGCCGCCTACGGACTGTCGCGCTTCGGCTCGGGCCAGAATCTGCCGCTGGCGCTGATCCAGCTTCGCCTGTTTCCGCCGATGGCGGTGATGACCCCGGTCATGATGATGTGGGCCTTCCTAAACTTCACCGACAGCTGGTGGGGACTGTCGCTGATCTACGGCATCGTCACGCTGCCTTTCGCCTTCTGGCTGATGAAGACCTTCTTCGACGACATGCCGCGCGAGATCGAGGAAGCGGCGCTGGTTGAGGGCTGTTCGCGGTGGCGCGTCTTCACCCGCATCACGCTGCCGATGATGCGCGCACCGCTGGCCAGCGCCGCGCTGTTCGTCTTCATTCTCAACTGGTCGGACTATCTGATCGCGCTGCTTCTGACGACGCGCGAATGGGTGACGGTCCCCGTCTACATGGCCTCGCTGTCCTCCTCGATGACGGGACAGCTCTACGGCGCCAAGGCGGCGCTCGGCCTTATTGCAGCGGTGCCGCCGGTGATCATGGGCGTCGCCATCCAGCGCCATCTGGTGCGCGGGCTGACCTTTGGGGCGCTCAAGCAATGAGCGCGGTGACTGCGACGATTTCGGAGGACGTGATGAAGGCCGTCCAGGCAAAGCCGGCCTTGCGGGACGAAGGGGCAAAGGTCGGCTTCCGGCTGACGCTGCCGGCGCAGATCCTGGTGCTGTTCATCGCCGTCTTCCCGCTGCTCATGCAGCTCTATATTAGCCTGACCGACTGGTCGCCGCTGTCCGGCCTCGGCTGGTGGAACGCCTGGTCGCTGTGGAACAATTTCGCCAACTACACCGACCTTGCCGCCGACGCGCGCTTCTGGAGCGCGCTGAAGCGCACGGCCATCGTCATGATCATCTGCGTGCCTGCGGAATTCCTGCTCGGCCTCGCGCTCGCCACGCTGTTTGCCGACGAGTTTCCGGGCAGGCGGGTATTCTATTCGATCCTGCTGATGCCGATGATGGTGGTGCCGGCGGTGGCCGGCTACATGTTCTTCATGCTGTTCCAGTCGGGCGGCCCGGTCAACGACATCCTGTCGGCGCTATCAGGCTTTCCCGTCACGATCGCCTGGCTTTCGGACCCGACGCTGGCGCTCATCGCCGTCATGGTCGCCGACATCTGGCAGTGGACACCACTGATGTTCCTCATCCTGCTTGCCGGCCTGGTCGGCGTGCCCGAGGACCAGATCAAGGCGGCGACGCTGCTCGGCGCCAATCCCTGGCAGCGCTTCGTCACCATCGTGCTGCCGAAGATGAAGACGATCATCATCGTCGCGCTGGCGATCCGGGTGATCGAGAACTTCAAGATATTCGACACGCTCTACATCATGACCGGCGGCGGTCCCGGCGTCGCAACCGAGACGATCTCCGTCTACATCTACAAGCTCACCACCCAGGACCTGATCTGGGGCTATGTCGCGGCGATCGCGCTGGCCATCCTGATCGTGCTGTCCATCGCAGCGGTATTTGCCATGAAGCGCATGGCGCGGGCGCGGGAGGTGCTGGCATGAGCGCCATCCATCTGCAGAATCTGGTCAAGAAGTTCGGCGACTTCACCGCGCTGAAGACGATGGATCTGGCCATCGCCGACGGCGAGTTCATAGCGCTGCTCGGGCCGTCAGGCTGCGGCAAGTCGACGACCATGAACATGATCGCCGGCATGGAGGAGCCGACCAGCGGGAAGATCCTGTTCGGCGAGCGCGACATGACCGGCGTGCCGATGGGACGGCGCGGCGTCGGCTTCGTCTTCCAGAACTACGCGATCTTCACCCATATGAGCGTGCGGCAGAACCTCGCCTACGGCCCGAAAATGCGCGGCGCGCCAAAGGCCGAGATCGACCGTCGCGTCGGAGCCATTGCCGAGATGCTGCAATTGACGCCGCTGCTCGACCGCAAGGCCGACAGGCTGTCGGTCAACATATTGCAG
>NZ_RZSX01000730.1:0-3279 GCF_004023105.1 Mesorhizobium sp. M5C.F.Ca.IN.020.32.2.1
CCACCGGCTTCTCGGCGGCCAGCTTGCGCACTGCCTCGTAGATCGATTCGCCCCCGACGGTGGTGCCGCCCGGTGAATCGATCGACAGGATCACCGCTTTCACCCTCGAGGATTGACGGATGGTCTCGAGTTGTTTGATCAGGTCTTCGTCTTCGGTAATGGTGCCCTCGATCTTGACCTTGGCGATATGGTCGACCGCCGTGCCGGTGAAGTCGTCACCGTAAATCCAGCTCGAAAAGGCAATCAGCCCGGCTGCTGCGACAACAAGCGCTGCAACGCGCCAGAATGTCAGCTTGCGGCGCAAGCGGCGGCGGTCGATCAGGTCGTCGGCTCTCAGTGCCATGGTCAGCCTCATAGTCGGTGGAAGCAGATGCTTTTAAAGCAACCATCCGCGCCCGGCTACCGATTCCTGACGAGCTTGCGCCAAAGACAGGTCTCGACGTCCGCGAACCGGCGTTTCAAGAGATGTTAAGACCAATCCACAGGCCCCTAACGCTGCCCGCCTGTATCTGGTATGACATGCAAGTTGTGCCGGTTTCATTTTCGTTTGTGCAACAGCAACCGTCACACTTTTGCGGTTTTCCTCCGCTTGTGCTTGCTTGAGGGCGCCGGCATCCCACCTATAGGGGTGCTTGGCGGCAGGGGTTTAAAAGAAAGCAGTTATGTTAGCGCGACCGATTGAACCGACCAACACCGAGACGGAGTTGGCTCCCCCGGACGTAGGCCCGGCGCGGGTCGACGCCTTCGGCATTGCCCAGCGCCATTCGCGCCGCGTGCGGATATTGAAGCTGGCGGTGCCGCTGGCCGCTGCCGCGATCGCGGTCGCCTTCCCGGTCTATTCCTATCTCGCGGCGCCTGGCTCAATTCAGGTCCAGGCCGACGGCAGCGCCTTCGCCAATGGCAAGCTGGTGATGGCCAATCCCAAGCTCAACGGGTTCACCAAGCAGAAACTGCCCTATTCCATGACGGCCTTGCGCGCCATACAGGACGTGACCAAGCAAGGAATCATCAACTTGGAGGGCATCGACGCCAAGCTGCCGATATCGACCGACAATGTGGCGGCCATCAATGCCTCGCACGGCACCTATAATCGCGATGGCAACACGATGAGCCTGACCAGCGATGTCACCATAACCACCACCGATGGCTTGGCGGCAAAGTTCAAATCAGTCTTTCTCGATATGGGCAAAGGCACTATGAAGACGAACGATCCGGTCGACGTCAGCCGCGGCGGGTCGCGGATCACCGCAGAGTCGATGTCGATCCAAGACAACGGCAAGATCGTGGTTTTCGAGAACAGAGTGCGTGTCAACATCGATCCCGCCAGCTTGAAGGCGGCAGAGGCAATGAGCGGAGAATCCAATGCGGTTCAGTAGTTCGACACGGCTCGTGGCCGCAGCTTCGGCGTTGCCGGCCCTTGCGTTGGCTTTGGGGCTGGTCCTGGGGTTGGGGACGGCGCCGGCTCTGGCGCAGTCCAAGGCCACCAGCCAGCTGTCGGGCCTCAAACTGTCCGGCGACAAGCCCATCCAGATCGAAAGCGATAAGCTCGAGGTCCGCCAGGCGGATAGCGTCGCCGTGTTCACAGGCAATGTAAGCGTCGTCCAGGGTCCGACCTTGCTCAAGGCCGGCAAGATGACGGTCTATTACGTCAAGGACGCCGACGCTGACGCCAAGGATGCGCAGGCCGCAGGTGCCGCGATGACCGGCTCGGCCAACATCGACCGCCTGGAGGTCGCCAACAAGGTCTATATCAAATCGGACGACCAGGTCGCCACCGGCGACAGCGGCACCTTCGACATGAAGACGGAAGTGCTGGTGCTTTCAGGCAGCAAGGTCGTGCTTTCGCAAGGTGACAATGTACTGGTCGGCTGTAAGCTCACCGTGCAGATGAAGAGCGGCCTGGCTCAGGTCGACGCCTGCGGGGGCCGCGTCATGATGTCGATCACGCCGCCGGCGAAGTCGGGAGCGGCGAACCCCTGATGGTCGACGTAGCATCGCTGATGGCGCGTCTTCCATCACGCGTCGCCAGCAAACTTGCGGCACCGGCCACGGTCAGCGTCGACCAGGTAAAGTTCAAAGGAACCTTGATCGCCAAGGGCCTGACCAAGAGCTACAAGGGCCGCAAAGTTGTCAGCGGCGTGACGATCGGCGTGCGCGCCGGTGAAGCGGTCGGACTGCTCGGTCCCAACGGCGCCGGCAAGACGACCTGCTTCTACATGGTCACCGGCCTTGTGCCGGTCGACGAAGGCACAATCGAAATCGACGGCTTCGATGTCACCTCGATGCCGATGTACCGCCGCGCCCGCCTCGGCATCGGCTACCTTCCGCAGGAAGCGTCGATCTTTCGCGGCTTGAGCGTCGAGCAAAACATCCGTGCCGTGCTCGAAGTGGTCGAAAAGAACCGCAAAAAGCGCGAACACAGTCTCGACGAACTGCTCGATGAGTTTCACATCAGCCATCTGCGCAAAGCCCCGTCGCTGTCGCTTTCCGGCGGCGAGCGGCGGCGCCTTGAAATCGCGCGCGCACTGGCGACCCGCCCCGCATACATGCTGCTCGACGAGCCTTTCGCTGGCATAGATCCGATCGCCGTCGCCGATATCCAGCAACTCGTGCGTCATCTGACGGCGCGTGGCATCGGCGTGCTCATCACCGATCACAATGTCCGCGAGACGCTCGGCCTGATCGACCGCGCCTACATCATCCATGCCGGGCAGGTGCTGACCCATGGCCGGGCCGACGAAGTGGTCGCAAACCCGGATGTGCGGCGGCTTTATCTCGGTGAGGGATTTACACTCTAAGCGGGAAAATTCTCCTCGAAACGCGATTTTTGGCGCGAGACCAGCCTTTTTTCTCCGATTTCTCTTCCAAATAAAGCACCGACAGGCGAGTTTTGATCGCCGTCGCCTTGACAAGCAAAAGCCGGGCCAGTTTCTATGCCCGACTCCTTCCGGCAGTCCGGATGCGTAGACAGGGCGTTTGAAACCGAACCATGGCGTTGGCGGCAAAACTACAGCTACGACAATCCCAGTCGCTGGTGATGACGCCGCAACTCATGCAGTCGATACGGCTGCTGCAGTTCACCCACATCGAGCTGGAACGCTTCATTGACGACGAGATCGAGCGCAATCCTCTGCTCGGGCGCGCCGAGCCGCAGGACGATTCCGTCAGCGACCAGGCGCAGAAGATCGATGCCGCGCCGGAAACGGCCACCGACGGCGATTGGTTCGAGAAGGAAACGGCGTGGAGCGCCGAGGCGATCTCGGAAAAGCTCGATAGTTC
>NZ_RZSX01000731.1:0-3270 GCF_004023105.1 Mesorhizobium sp. M5C.F.Ca.IN.020.32.2.1
CGTCCACAGGATTGCCGCGGCATAACCAGGACCCGCCACACTATCCAGCCACTGCAGCATTGGTGCCCCCAATATCGGCTTTCGAAGAAGACGCGACACTAAACTGTTGCGGCACGCCACTGCAAGTCGCCTTTCGCGGCTCTTGAACAGCTTGAAACACCAATGTGGTGGATTTGAAGTCCCTACGAATTGAGGGCGTCAGCGTTCCGGAATTTCAAATCCACCACACTGGATTTTCGGCACGTTGCTGGTGTGGTGAATCCGAAATTCGCTCCCCGCAGCACCCAGGGTAATGCGAATTTCGGATTCACCACACCAGGCGCCGAACGGCGTCATTTTTAGCGGACATTTGCCGCCAAGGCCTTTTCCGGACCCTGAGAATGTGATTCAACCGGGCAGGGGCAAGTACCGGATTTCACGAGCAGGGGGCACATGGCCAAGGAAGCGCGCGGCGATTTCTATCCGGTACCGATCGTCGACCAGAACACGCGACCGGGTGCGGTCACCCGGCTCATCGTCTTCATCGTCGTCCTGACTGGCGCCGCGATCGTCTTCGGCCTTTTCCGCGAACGCCTTGGCGACCCATTCCTGCTTGGAATGCTTGGTGTGCTGGCGATGATCGGTGTCGGCTTCCTGTTCGCCACCGCCATCGGCTTCGTGCAGATCACACCGCGCTCGACGAGTGACGAGCTGTCGAAAGCCTTCGTCGATTCGATGTCGCAAGGTCTTCTGGTCACCGACACCAAGGGTCGTGTCGTCTACGCCAACCGGGCCTATGCCGACATGACGGGCGCGGCGTCTTCGGCGGATCTCAAGACGGTCGAGGGTTTGCTGTCCGACGTTCCCGAGGCCTCGGTGACCATATACCGGCTCGCCTCCGGCCTGCGCGACGGCCAGCCCGGCGACGGGGAGTTTCGGCTTGCGCAATCCATTCGACCCGGCGCCGAGCCGGGCGCGCGCTGGTATCGTGCCCGCGCCCGCGCCTTCAGCGTCCCGGGCCAGCGGCTGCCCTTGCTCGCCTGGCAACTCGCCGACATCTCGGAAGAACGCGCGGAGCAAGAGCGGTTCTTCCTCGATCTGCAGGAGGCCATCGATCATCTCGACCATGCGCCGGCCGGCTTCTTTTCGGCCGATCAGGAAGGCCGCGTCACCTATATCAACGCCACGCTTGCGGAGTGGCTGGGCATCGACCTGACGAGTTTCACGCCTGGCGCCGTCACCCTTCCGGAGATCGTCGCCGGCGACGGCATGGCGCTGGTCCGCTCGGTCAAGGCCGATCCGGGCACCACGCGCAATGCGGTCATCGATCTCGATCTGACGACAGTGAAGGGCGAGGCGCTGCCCGTGCGTTTCATGCATAGGGTCTCGGCCAGCCGCGAGGGCGTCAACGGTCCGACGCGCACCATCGTGCTCAACCGGACGCAAGGCGAGGACGCTTCCGCCGACCTTCGCGCCTCGGAGATCCGCTTCACCCGCTTTTTCAATTCGACGCCGATGGCAATAGCAGCTGTCGACAACAGCGGGCGCATCTTGCGCACCAACGCGCCTTTCCTGTCGCTGTTTTCCTCCGTCGTCGACGGCGACGCGGTCGATCGGCGCGTGCGGCTGGACTCGGTGATCCATGAGCGCGACCGGCCCGCCTTTGCCGCGGCGTTCGAGAAAGCGCGACAAAGGCAGGCTGACATCGAACCAATCGATACGCTGCTGCCCGGCAATGAAGAACGGCATATGCGCTTCTACGTCAACGCGGTCGCCGACGGCACCGGCGAGGGCGCCGAAGAGTCGGCCATCGTCTACGCCGTCGAGACCACCGAGCAAAAGGCGCTCGAGGGCCAGATGGCTCAAAGCCAGAAGATGCAGGCGGTCGGCCAGCTTGCCGGCGGCATCGCACACGACTTCAACAATGTGCTGACCGCCATCATCATGGCGTCGGACCTTTTGTTGACCAATCATCGCCCGTCGGACCCGTCCTTCCCGGACATCATGAACATCAAGCAGAACGCCAACCGGGCGGCGTCGCTGGTGCGGCAGCTTCTGGCCTTCTCGCGCAAGCAGACGCTGCGGCCGGAGGTGCTCAACCTGACCGACGTGCTAGCCGATCTGCGGATGCTGCTGGCCCGTCTGGTCGGCAACGACATAAAGCTGAAGGTCGATCATGGCCGCGATCTGTGGCCGGTGAAGGTCGACATCGGGCAGTTCGAGCAGGTGGTGGTCAATCTGGCGGTTAATGCGCGCGATGCGATGCCGAACGGCGGCGACCTCACCGTGCGCACCCGGAATGTGACCACAGAGGAGAGCAAGAGCCTTCCCTACCGCGAACTTGCGCCGGCCGATTATGTGGTGGTCGAAGTCGAAGACACCGGCAGCGGCATCGCCCCCGAAGTACTCAAGAAGATTTTCGAACCCTTCTTCACCACCAAGGAGGTCGGCAAGGGCACTGGCCTCGGCCTGTCGATGGTCTATGGCATCATCAAGCAGACAGGCGGCTTCATCTTCTGCGAATCCGAGGTCGGCAAGGGATCGGTGTTCCGCATCTTCCTGCCGCGCTACATTGCAGAGGCGAGAGCGGGGGGCGAACCCGGCGAGGCGCCGGCTGCACCGGCAAAGATCGCCGACGCAGCCAAGGATCTGTCGGGTTCGGCCACGGTGCTGCTCGTCGAGGACGAAGATGCCGTGCGGATGGGCGGCATGCGGGCCCTGACGTCGCGCGGCTATACCGTCCACGAAGCGTCCTCAGGCGTCGAGGCGCTGGAAGTCTTCGAGGCGCTCGGCGGCAAGGTCGACATTGTCGTTTCCGATGTGGTGATGCCTGAGATGGATGGGCCGACGCTGCTTGGCGAATTGCGCAAGCGGCAGCCCGACATCAAATTCGTCTTCGTTTCCGGCTACGCGGAGGATGCGTTCGCTAAAAACCTGCCGGCAGACGCGCATTTCGGTTTCCTGCCGAAGCCGTTTTCGCTCAAGCAACTGGCCACAATCGTCAAGGATGTGCTGGAATCTTAGGGCTTACTAATTCTCGCACTTGCGAAATGGCGTGAGACTGCCATGATTATGGGCGAAACGGGCGGCGGGTTTTGGGGGAGCATGCCGTGACGCCGCACAACGAGGCAGGCAAGGGTGATTATGCCGCAACAGTGCTGTTGCCGGGCGACCCGCAGCGTGCCGAATGGATGGCGGAAACCTTTCTGGAGGCGCCGCGCTGCGTCAACCGTCGAAGGGAAGCCCTCGGTTTTACCGGCTTGTTTCGCGGCAAGCCCGTCAGCATCCAGT
>NZ_RZSX01000732.1:0-3265 GCF_004023105.1 Mesorhizobium sp. M5C.F.Ca.IN.020.32.2.1
CTTGAAAGGAGGGCTGCGTGAATTTCCACCACCACCGTCAGCGCGGCCCTGTCCCTGCCCTGCGAGCTTGCTTGCAGGGCTGACCAGGGACGGTCCGGGCTTTTTCCCGCTTCGATTTTGGTCTGCCCTTCGTGGTGCTGCAACGCCGAGCCTGATGGCCGGCCAGCGCACCGTCAAAGTGCGTCGAACCGGAACCTCCCTCCGGGCAGACCAGAGAAACCAAGATGGCCCTGATCAGCCTAAAATCCCTCGGCGTCACCATGAGTGCGCCGCTGTTCTCCAACCTTGATCTCACCATCGGCACCGGCGACCGCCTCGGCATCGTTGCCGCCAACGGCCGCGGCAAGTCCACTTTGCTGAAGTGCCTGACCGGCGAAATGGAGCCGACATCAGGCGACATCACCCGCACGCGCGGCCTGCGCGTCGGCTATGTCGAGCAATCCGTTCCCGCAGCATTGGCCGAGCACGGCTTTCAGCGGGTGGTGGCCGACGCCTTGCCGGCCGAGCAGGCTGAAAGCGAGCAATGGCGCGTCGACGTGGTTCTCGATTCACTCGACATACCGCAGCCGATGCGCGAGCGGCCGATGCGGGCATTGAGCGGCGGCTGGCAAAGGCTGGCGCTGATCGCCCGCGTCTGGGTCACCGATCCGGACGTCCTGCTTCTCGACGAGCCGACCAACCATCTCGACCTCGCCAAGATCAGCCAACTCGAGACCTGGCTGAACACGCTGCCGCGCGAAGTGCCGGTGGTGATCGCCAGCCACGACCGGGCCTTCCTCGACGCAACGACCAACCGGACGCTGTTCCTGCGCCCAGAACAATCGCCAGTGTTCTCGCTGCCCTATTCCAAGGCACGCGATGCGTTGAGCGAAGTCGACGCCTCGACCGAGCGCAAATTCCAGCGTGACATGAAGGTGGCGCAGCAATTGCGCCGGCAGGCGGCCAAGCTTAACAACATCGGCATCAATTCGGGCAGCGACCTGCTGACGGTCAAGACCAAGCAGCTCAACCAGCGCGCCCAAAGCCTCGAGGAGGTCGCAGCACCGGCGCACCGCGAAAAATCGGCGGGCGCGATAAAGCTCGCCAATCGCGGCACCCATGCCAAGGTGCTGATCACGCTCGACGACCTGGCGGTCGAAACGCCTGACGGAACGCCGCTGTTCAGGACCGGCAAGCGCCATATCTGCCAGGGCGACCGCATCGTCCTGCTCGGCCGCAATGGTGTCGGCAAGTCGCGGCTGATCAGCCTGATCAGAAATGCCATCATCGAGCCGGAGACGGCAGTACAAGGCGTGAAGGTGACGCCGTCGACGGTGCTCGGCTACAGCGACCAGGCGCTGTCAGGCATCAGCGCCGAAGACACGCCGCTGGCGATGCTCTCGCGCAGCTTCGATGTCGGCGAGCAGCGCGCACGCTCGCTGCTGGCGGGTGCAGGCGTCAGCATCGACATGCAGGAGCGCAGGATCGGCGTGCTGTCGGGCGGGCAGAAGGCGCGGCTGATGATGCTGGCGCTCAGGCTCGCCAATCCCAATTTTTATCTGCTCGACGAGCCGACCAACCATCTCGACATCGACGGCCAGGAAGCTCTGGAAACGGAACTGCTGGCCCATCAGGCAAGCTGTGTGCTGGCCTCGCACGACCGCTCCTTCATCAGGGCGATCGGCAACCGCTTCTGGCTGATCGAGAAACGGCGGCTGACCGAGATCGACAGCCCGGAGGATTTCTTTCGATCGGTGGCTGAGGGGAATGGCTGAGGAAAGCCACGCATCTGCCGGGCCGGCATTCAAGGTGCTGCCGGCCCACGCTTCCCCGCGAGCCGAAAAAGGCGCATCCCGAGGTCTCGCAAACCGAGGAGGAAAACGGTCATGTGGCGCGGACGTCGTCAAGAACCTGTATGATACGTATGCAAAACGTGACATCGAGGGCGCGCTGGTCGACTGCGCCGATGATATTGTCTTCCGCTGGGTCGCCGAACCGGCGCAGTCGCGCTATGCCGGATGGCCAAGGTAAGCAGGAGTTCCTTGCCCGGCTTTTGGCGCTGGACGACGATTTCGAATACCGGCGCTTCATCCCGGTCGAGATCATCGACGGCGGCGACAAGGTTGCGGCGGAGGTCGAGATCCACATGACACGCCGAACCACCGGCGAGGAATTTGTCATGCGCACCGCCGATTTCTGGACGCTACGCGGCGGCAAAATCATCGAGATGGTGGAGTATTACGACACCGCTCTGGCCGCGTCCGTCATCTGAGACGTATCCCGACTGAATAAGGCCCTGCGACAGAAAATTCTCCGCGATCTGTCGGATCATGGGCGCGCGCCACGTCCTCGGGATGCCGACACGGTGATGTCGGCACCAATCGAGGAGAAAGCATGATGTCTATACTGTCATCCGTAGGTCGCATCGCGACCCGTTACTCGGCGGCTCGCGCCCGCTACCGCAGCGAGCGCGCCCTCCTTTCGTTGCCGATCGAACTGCGCAAGGACATCGGCTGGCCGGAAATCGTCATCGACGCACAGAACAGCCCGCGGATTGGCCTGGCCTCCTTGACAAGGGCCGACCGTCGCACGGTCGGCATTTAAAAAACGCATCGGCCATGTAGGATCGCCCCTGCCCCATTCGTCCTGTGGTTCGCAATGCCCAACCAGAGAGGAGCAAGAGATGAACGATCAGCCCCAAACCCAATCTGCCGCGAAAGTCCTCGGCGGATTGACGCCCTACCTTCAGCTGGACGGCGCCTTCAAGGCTTCGGAATTCTATCAGAAGGCCTTCGGCGCCGAGCAGGTCTTCTTCTATCCGCCGGACGAGCAGGGCCGGACGATGCACATCCATCTCCATATCAACGGTTCGACCTTGATGATTTCCGACTTCTATCCCGAGCACGGAATGGCCGCGGTGAAGCCACAGGGCTTCACCATGCAGCTGCATCTCGGCAGCGACGACATCGACGCCTGGTGGCAGCGCGCTATCGATGCCGGTTGCCAGGAAGTGATGCCCCTGCAAGTGATGTTCTGGGGCGATCGCTGGGGTAACATGCGCGATCCGTTCGGTGTCGAGTGGGCAATGAACGCGCCCGTAAAGGCCGCCTAGCTGAACAGCGCCACCAGCCAAGGAGAACCACAATGTCTTATGTCGATGGTTTCGTACTTGCCGTGCCCAAGGCAAATCTCGATGCCTACAAAAAGCTGGCGGAAACAGCCGGCGCCGTCTGGAAGGAGCATGGTGCGCTCGCCTTTGTCGAATGCACAGGCGACGATGTACCCT
>NZ_RZSX01000733.1:0-3258 GCF_004023105.1 Mesorhizobium sp. M5C.F.Ca.IN.020.32.2.1
GGCGTGGTGCTGGAGCGTTTTCTCGCCGACGAGGCTGCGACCGCAAGGCTGGGCGAGGATCTGGCCATGTCGTTGCGACCCGGCGACGTGCTTGCGCTCAAAGGCGATCTCGGCGCCGGTAAGTCGAGTTTGGCGCGGGCGCTGATCAGGGCAATGACCGACGATTCCGGTCTCGACGTGCCGAGCCCGACCTTCACGCTCGTCCAGAGCTATGAGGCGCGCATTCCAGTCCATCATTTCGACCTCTATCGCCTGTCCTCGGCGTCCGAACTGGATGAACTGGGTTTCGACGAAGCACTGGCGCAAGGCGCTGCCCTGGTCGAATGGCCTGAACGGGCAGAGGACTATTTGCCAGAGACTTCGGTTCTGATCGAACTGGTCCATCAGGACGACGGGCGCCTGGCGAGATTGTCGGGACAAGGCGCTGCCTTCGAGCGCGCGGCGCGATCGCTGGCCATGCGCGATTTTCTCGAAAGAGCTGGCTGGGGCGAAGCGCAGAGACGCTATTTTATCGGCGACGCCTCGGCCCGCTCCTATGAGATCGTCTCGCTGGCCGACCTGCCGCCGCGCGTGTTGATGAACTCGCCGCGGCTGGTGCTCGGGCCGCCGGTCCGCGACGGCAGGCCCTATGCGGTGATCGCCCACACCGCGCAATCCGTCTCGGCTTTCGTCGCTATCGACCGGGCGTTGCGGGCCGGCGGCATCAGCGCCCCGGAGATCCACGCGCAGGACCTGGACCAGGGCTTTCTTCTGCTCGAGCATCTCGGCTCGGAGGGATTTCTCGGCCAGCACGGTCAGCCGGTGGCGGAGCGCTACGCGGCGGCGGCCGAACTGCTCGCCATGATGCATGGCAAGGCATGGCCCGATCGCATCGAGGTCGCGCCCGGCGTCTTTCACGACGTGCCGCCTTTCGATCGCGACGCCATGATGATCGAAGCCGAATTGCTGGTCGACTGGTATGTGCCGGCGATATCAGGCGGCCCGGCAAGCGATGCTTTGCGCGCCGGCTATAACAGGGAATGGGATGCGGTCCTCAACCGGCTGGAAGGGCGCGAATACACGCTTATGCTGCGCGACTTTCATTCGCCGAACATCATCTGGCGCGGCGACCGTACCGGCCACGATCGCCTCGGCATCGTCGATGTCCAGGACGCGCTGATCGGCCCGTCCGCTTACGATCTCGCCTCGCTGGCCATGGATGCGCGCGTTACCCTTTCGCCTGAGATCGAGCGGCGGACGCTGGATGCCTATATCGCTGCGCGCCATAAGGCTGGCGCTTTCAACGAAGACGAATTCGTCGAGACCTATGCGATCATGGCGGCGCAGCGCAATTCGAAGATACTCGGCATTTTCGTCCGGCTCGAAAACCGCGACGGCAAGCCCTATTATCTAAAACACCTGCCGCGCATTCGCGACTATCTCCGGCGAGCGCTGGCGCATCCCGGGCTGGCCAACTTGCGGGATTTCTACGCCGCCCACGGCTTGCTGGAGGAACGGTCGTTGTGACGGCGCGCCTCAAGACCGCAATGGTGCTTGCCGCCGGGCTGGGAAAGCGCATGCGGCCAATCACCGACACGATGCCGAAGCCGCTGGTCAAGATATCAGGCAAGACATTGCTCGACTGGAGCCTGGACAGCCTGGCCCACGCCGGCGTCGACAAGGCCGTGGTCAACGTCTATTATTTTCCGGAACAGATCGTCGCCCATGTCGCCGCGCGCCGCGCCCCGCGGGTCGTCATTTCCGATGAAAGCGAAAGACTGCTCGATTCCGCCGGCGGCATCGTCCATGCTTTGCCGGAACTGGGAGGGGCTCCTTTTTACATCGTCAACGCCGACACCTTCTGGATCGACAGCGGCGTGCCCAGCCTTGCCCGCCTCGCCCTTGCGTGGGACGCGGCGAAAATGGATATTCTGCTGATGCTCGCGGATTCCCAGTCAGCAACCGGACACAGCGGCGGCACGGATTTCCTGATGTCGCCGGACGGCGCCTTGCGGCGTTCGAAAGGCGACCCGACAGGCCTGATCTATGCCGGTGCGGCGATCGTCCATCCCAGGCTTTTCAAGGATGCGCCGGCCGGGCCGCATTCGCTCAACGCCTATTTCGATGCGGCCATCGCTGCCGGTCGCCTGTTCGGTATGGTGATGCACGGCCATTGGATCACCGTTGGCACGCCCGACGCCATTCCGCTTGCGGAAGCGGCGGTTGCCGCCGCTCTTGCTGAGTCGCCCAGCGCTTTCACCGAGTTGAAATGAGCGGCTCCCGCCGCGTTTTCTCAATCCCGCCCGGAGCGCCGTTTCTGCCGACGCTGGCCGAGGCTCTGCTGTCAGGGCGGCTCGTTCCCGATTTCCGCTTCGACGGCGACCCGCTGGCGCTGGCCGACGCCACCATTTACGTGCCGACGCGCCGCGCCGCGCGGGCGCTACGCGGCGTTTTCGTCGACCGTCTGGGCAGCCGCTCGGCTATCCTGCCGGTCATCCGCCCGCTCGGCGAGTTCGACGAGGACGAGGCCGCGTTCGAGGCCGACGCATCGGCCGCCATCGACCTCGCGCCGCCGATCACTGCTGCCGAGCGGCTGCTGCTGCTGGCGCCGCTGGTTCGCGCCTGGAAACGCCGCCTGCCGGCGCATGTCGCGGCACTTTTCGACGAGGAGATCGTCGTGCCGGCCTCCGCCGCCGACGCCATCTGGCTGGCGCGCGATCTGGCCCGGCTGATGGACGAGATCGAGACGGAAGGTACGGACTGGATCAGGCTCGCCGATCTGGTGACCGGCAACCTCGCCGGCTGGTGGCAAGTGACACTCGACTTCCTGAGAATCGTCACCGAAAACTGGCCGAATCTCCTCGAAGAACGCGACCGCTCCAACCCGGCCGCGCATCGTAATGCGCTGATAAGGCTGGAAGCAGCACGGCTAAAGCGCAATCCGCCGGCCGGACCGGTGATCGCCGCCGGCTCCACCGGGTCCATTCCTGCCACGGCCGAACTGCTTGCGGTGATCGCCGGCCTGCCCAGCGGCGCCGTCGTGCTGCCCGGCCTCGACCTGATGCTGGATGAGCCGTCTTTCGCGGCGATCGCCGCACCTGGCGCCCGGCCGGCCTTGCTTGGCCACCCGCAATACGGCCTGGCAAAACTGATCGGCAAGATCGGCGTGCTGCGCGGCGATGTCGGGGAGATCGCCGTTGCCGAAAGGCCGCTCGCGCTGCGCGCCGCTCTTGTCGGCGAAGCGCTGCGGCCGGCCGAGACCACCGAGCTGTGGGCGCA
>NZ_RZSX01000734.1:0-3254 GCF_004023105.1 Mesorhizobium sp. M5C.F.Ca.IN.020.32.2.1
TTGTCGGGCTCGCCGGTGATGCCGAGGATGCGGTCAGAGAAGTTGCTGATATAGGCTTTCATGATTTCCGGCGTGTCGCGCTCCGGGTCGACCGAGACGAAATAGGCGCGCAGGTTCTTGCCGTCGTCACCCATCGTCTTTAGCCAGCCGGCCAGTTCGAACAGTGTGGTCGGGCAAACTTCCGGGCAATGGGTGAAGCCGAAGAAGACGACGCTAGGGTGGCCGCGAAACGCAGCCTCGGTGATCGGGGCGCCCTTCTGGTCGACCAGCGTGAACGGCGCGCCGAACGGCTCACCGCCATAATGCCCGCGGTACCAGTCGAAGGTGAGCCAGCCGATGCCTGCTGCCATCAGGACGAGAATGCCGACCAGTATTGAACGCATCATCAATTGGTGTCCGTCGCGATTTTCATTGGCGCCGTATCGGCGCCATGCAGCTTGTTCGGCGAACACTCTTAACGGTTTGATCCCATCCGCGCAAAGATGTCGCGTTGCCGCAACCGGCCTTCCTCTCAAAGGTAATCCGCTTGCAAAGCGCTGCCGCCCGTCCCACCTGAGACCGGCGAAACTGCAGGAGGCTCCCTTGCAAAGACTGATTGGGCGAAAACTGATCGGCGGCGCTTTGGCCGCATGCCTCGTCGTCGGTGCCGGCGCAGCCGCCGCTCAGGAGGTCGGCAAGGTCGGCGTCGACTGGCTCGGCAACGACATCATCGTCGAGGCGATCAAGGATCCGAAGGTCGAAGGCGTGACCTGTCACGTCACCTATTTCGAACGCGGGATGATTGACCGCCTGCAGAAGGGCAACTGGTTCGAAGATCCGTCCGATTCCTCGATCTCCTGCCGCCAGACCGGGCCGATCACCATCGGCGAGATCGACATGAGCGAGGCCGGCGAAGAGGTGTTCAAGCAAGGCATCAGCCTAATCTGGAAGAAACAGGTGGTGAACCGCATCTACGACAAGGCCAACGACACCCTGATCTATCTGTCGCATTCGCGCCAGGTGCAGGACGGCTCGGCGAAAATGTCGGTCACCACCGTGCCGCTCTACGGGCAGAACGTGGTGTGGACCAACGGCAAGCCGAAATAGGCGACCGCAATTGCTCTGACGGACGATCGGTCCCGCTTGCGGGACCAATCGCTCGGGCGTAAAGCCGCGGGCATGGACCGTCCCGAAAATCTTGTCCCCAAGGATCCTGAGCCGCGCATCCATCCGACAGCGGAATTGAAGGCGTGCAAGCTCGGGCGCTACGCCTCGATCGGCGAGCGGGTCATCCTGCGCGAGGTATCGGTCGGCGACTTCTCCTATTTCGAACGTCATGCCGAGGCGATCTACACGACCATAGGCAAGTTCTGTTCGGTCGCCGCCAACAGCCGCATCAACGCGTTGGAGCATCCGATTGAGCGGGTGACCCAGCACAAGATCAGCTATCGCCCGAACGAATATTTTCGCTGGCTGGGCGTCGACGGGGCGTTTCGGGAAAGGCGGCGGGGGAAGTCCGTCAGCATCGGCCACGACGTCTGGATCGGCCATGGCGCGGTGATCATGCCTGATGTGACCATCGGCAATGGCGCGATCGTCGGCGCCAACGCTGTGGTGACGCGCGACGTACCTGCCTACGCGATTGTCGCCGGCGTTCCGGCCAGGCAATTGCGCCAACGCTTCGCGGCGGACGTCGCCGCGCGGATCGAAAGCCTCGCCTGGTGGGACTGGCCGCCCGAGAGACTGGCCAAGGCAGTCCCCGACATGCAGACGCTGTCCATCGAGGCCTTCCTCGACGTCTGGGATAACGAAATACCCTGATCTTGCGGGCGCGTGCACGGCTATGTCCGTGAAATCCCTCCGTGCAAGGGAACCCGGAGCGGATGCTGGTTGTTTCTCCTGCCATGATAGAGAAGCTTTTCACCAGGATCGCCAACTACGTTGCCCATCTCGCCGGTCTGCCGTCGACATTCGCCGTCTGTTTCCTGATCATTGTTGCGTGGGGGGCAAGCGGACCGATGTTCGGGTTTTCCGATACGTGGCAACTCGTCATCAATACCGGCACGACGATCGTCACCTTCCTGATGGTGTTCCTCATCCAGAATACCCAAAACCGTGATGGCGCCGCGATCCAGGCGAAGCTCGATGAATTGATCCGGGTCAGCAAAGCCAAAAACAGCTTTATCGGTATCGAGCACCTGACCGAATCCGAGGTTCAGGAGATCCGCGAAAAATGTGAGCGCGCGGCGAAGCGGCATGACCGGCAGGTCGCCGATATGGCGCTCAAGAAAGCCGCGGCGCAAAAGCCCGGCTCGAAGACGCATGCGGCGTGAGCGTCAGCTTTCCATGAACGCCGCGAACGCTTCCTTGTGGTCCGGGTGCCAACGCGACAGAGCAGGGCGGTTTTCGATGATGTCGCCGATCGCCCAGGCCATGCGCTTTTCGTCCATGGGCCGTGTCGCCTCGTTATCGGGGCACAGGATGTAGAAGTCGCCACGCACCAGCGCGGCCAGCATGAAGTCGATCACCTGCTCGCCGGTCCAGGCGCCGGCGGGTTTTTCGGTCGCACCTTCGGTCAGGCCGGTAAAAGTGAACCCCGGAATGAGCAGATGCGCCGCAACCTTTGCGCCGGGCTCGTTGCGCAGCGCGTGTGCCAGGCCTTCGGTGAAGGTCTTCACGCCTGATTTGGAGACGTTGTAGGCAAGGTTGCCGGGCGGCGTGGTGATGCCTTGCTTGGAGCCGGTGTTGACGATCAGGCCCGGCCTGCCGGTCGCCAGGATGCGCGGCACGAAGGCCTCGACGCCATGAACGATGCCCCAGAAATTGATGTCCAGCAGCCGCTTCCAGGCGTCGCGGTTTTCCCAGGGCTTGCCGGGATTGTTGCCGACACCGGCATTGTTCATCAACAGGGACACGCCGCCGAAGGCACCGAACGCCTTTTCGGCCAGCCGGTCGAGTTCGTCGGGCTTGGAAACGTCGGTCGCGACAGCAAGCACCGCGCTATCGCCGGCAATCGTTGCAACGGCGCGGGCAGCCTCATCGAGCCGCGGGCCGCCGATATCGGCCAGCACGATTTTCAGGCCCATCGCCGCCAGCCGCTTGGCCGCGGCAAGGCCGATGCCGCTGGCGCCGCCGGTGATGACGGCAACATTGCCGGAGGCAAGGGCAGGCAAAGCGCTCTGGATTTCGGCATCGGTGGTCATGGCTATAGCGTCCTCGTTCAAGTTGCGCCCGAACTTAACGCGGCGCGGGGCTCGCGCAAGCCCGCTTTGGCG
>NZ_RZSX01000735.1:0-3243 GCF_004023105.1 Mesorhizobium sp. M5C.F.Ca.IN.020.32.2.1
CATCTCGGCAGCGCTTTGTCGCGGCCGAAACCGCCGCATCGATATCGGCAGCACCGGCATCCGAGACCTTGGCCAGCAATTTGCCGGAGGCGGGATCGCTGGTGTCGAAAGTCTTGCCGCCGCTGGCCGCCTTCCAGTCGCCGCCGATGAACAGCGCTTTGGAGAAATCGCGCGCAGCAAGCCACGCATCGGCTTCATTGCGGGCCTCCGGCGCCGGACCGTAGTCCATGGCATGATAGCGTTCGAGAATGTTCACGGAGCGCTCCTCTTCAGCGAGGCAGGCGATCCTTCGCGCCCCCCTCTGTCCTGCCGGACATCTCCCCCACAAGGGGGGAGATCGGACTTCATGTTTGGCTGCGGCCATTCTGCAACGTCAGCAGTTGGCGAAATCGCCGATGACAGCCAATCTCCCCACGAGTGGGGAGGACAGAGGGGGGCGCGACGGAACTCTACGTTCAAAGCTAGGTCCGCCCTACGCCATCGCGTGGCGATGATTGGCCGAATAGTGACCGGTCAGATGGTGTTCGAGCTGGCGCTCGATGTCGGTCAAAAGGCTCGACGCGCCGAAGCGGAACAGGTCCGGCTCCAGCCATCGCCGTCCCAGTTCTTCCTTCATCAGCACCAGCCAGTCGAGCGACGCCTTTGCCGTGGATATGCCGCCGGCCGGCTTGAAGCCGATGAGATAGCCGGTTTCCTCGAAATAGGCGCGGATGGCGCGCACCATGGCAAGGCCGACGGGCAGCGTCGCGTTGACGCTTTCCTTGCCGGTCGAGGTTTTGATGAAATCGGCGCCCGCCATCATCGCCACCATCGACGCCAGCATGACGTTGCGCAGCGTGGCGAGATCGCCGGTACCGAGAATGACCTTGAGATGCGCCTCGCCGCAGGCGGCGCGCATCGCAACGATCTCGTTATAGAGTTCCTGCCATTTCGCTCCGAAGACCAGGCCGCGCGGAATGACGACGTCGATCTCGTCGGCGCCCTCGCTCACCGAAGCTTCGATCTCCTGCAGACGCGTCGACAGCGGGGTGAGGCCGTGCGGGAACGCAGTGGATACGGCGGCGACATGGATGCCGCTGCCGCGCAGCGCATCGACGGCGGTGGCGACGAAGGGATGATAGACGCAGACCGCCGCCGGGCGGATCTTTTCACCTGTAATGCCGAGACCTTCGACGATGTCGCGGCGGAACGGATTGACCGCCTTGGCGCAGAGCCGGCGCACGCGCTCGTCGGTGTCGTTCGAGTTCAGCGTGGGCAGGGCCATGCAGGCGACGGCGCGCAGCAGCCAGGCGGCCTGGTTGGCGGCCTTGATCGAGCGTCGTTTGGTCAGACTGGCGACACGCCGTTCCAGCGCCGAGCGGTTGACGCTGCGCATCGATTCCATGAAGCCGAGATCGAGCTTCATGCCGGGGTTGCGGGCAATGCCGTGCGCTTGCGACACCGGCGCGTTGGCGGCGGTGCGCGCCGGCAGCGGCGTGACCTTGGGCGCGCCCAACCTGTCGGCACCGAGATCGGCCTCGCGGATTGTGCTGCTCATCTCCTGCCCCTTTGTTCAGCGACGTCCACCGAGAATAGCCCGCGAAGCAGCGCTTCACGAGTCCTTCAAGCGGTCATAGTTGAAAAAGGCCGCGAAAGCAGCAGATTTTTGACCGTATGGTCAAACCCGTTTGAGGCGGGCGCCGAAGCGCCCCGCCGTCTCAGCCGACGAAGGCGCGCTCGACGACGAAGCTCGCCGGATGATGCAGCGAGCCTTCCTCGAAGCCGAGGCTTTCGGCCAGTTCCTTGACATCCCTAAGCATATGCATCGAGCCGCAGATCATTATTCGGTCGGTCTCCGGATCGAGCTTGTCGATGCCGAGATCGGCATAGAACTTTCCCGAGCCGATCAGCGCGGTGATGCGGCCCATGCGCTCGGAGGTTTCACGCGTCGTCGAATTGTAGAGCGTGACGCGGCCGCCGGTCAGCTCGCCGATCAGCGGATCGTTCTCCAGCTCTGCAACCAGCTCCTGGCCGTAGGTGAGTTCGGCATTGTCGCGGCAAGTGTGGGTCAGGATCACCTGCTCGAATTTTTCATAGGTGTCGGGATCGCGCAGCAGGCTGGCGAAGGGCGCTATACCGGTGCCTGTCGAGATCATGAACAGGCGCTTGGCCGGGGTCAGCGCGTCGACCACCAGCGTGCCGGTCGATTTTTGCCGCATTATGACGGTGTCGCCGATCTGAATCTTCTGCAGTTGCGAGGTCAGCGGGCCGTCCGGCACCTTGATCGAGAAGAATTCCAGTTCGTCGTCCCAGGCAGGGCTGGCGATCGAATAGGCGCGGAACACCGGTTTCTCGGCATTTGGCAGGCCGATCATGACGAATTCGCCGGAGCGGAAACGCAGCGATTGCGGCCGGGTGATGCGGAACGAAAACAGCCGGTCGGTGTAGTGCTTCACCGAGACGACGGTTTCGGCATAGACATTGGCCGGTATAGGAAACTGCAGCGGCCGGGCGCCGGCGGTGTTGAGCGTTGATATGGTGTTCATCAAACCTAACCTTCTGGCCAACCCGAGGGCGCTGACGCCAAACCTTCTCCTGCGCGCCCGAACCGATCAGGTCCCGGCGTGCCCGTTTGCACGGTAAGCTCTTGTGTCCCGAATTTATTAGTATACAAATGATATTTGCGTCAAGACGCCAGCGTGAAACACCTTTCCAAACTGACACATATCGGTAGTCCTGATATTTCGGGTTTCGACAATGAAAGAGAATTTTTCGGCGCAGACGCTGGATTCCCTCGGCAGCGTCGTCGCCGGCATCGATGTCGGCGGAACCTTTACCGACCTGCTTCTGATCGACGGCCGGGGCGGCGGCAAGGTGCATATCGCCAAGACCCCGACCACTACCGACAACCAGGCCTTCGGCGTCGTTTCGGCGCTCGGCGCCACCGGTTTCCCCATCCGCGGCATCGACCTCATCGTGCACGGCACGACGACCACCACCAACGCTGTGCTGGAACGCCGGCTGGCCAAGACCGGCATGATCACCACGCGCGGCTTTCGCGATGTCATCGAGCTTGGCCGGCGAACGCGGCCGCAGCCCTATGGCATGACAGGCAGCTTCGTCCCGATCATTCCGCGCAATCTGCGGCTTGAAGTGTCGGAGCGCGTCGAAGCCTCGGGCGCAGTGCGCATCCCGCTCGACGAAGCCGAGATGCGCGCGGCGATTTCCCAGTTGATCGAGGCCGGCTGCGAATCCCTCGTCATC
>NZ_RZSX01000736.1:0-3235 GCF_004023105.1 Mesorhizobium sp. M5C.F.Ca.IN.020.32.2.1
CTACGCGCACAGGGCTGGCAGGCGATCCGCTTCTTCCCCGCCGGGCAAAACAGCAGGGAGATCTTCGAGCCGCGCGAGTCGATCGGCGCTACCTCGAGTATGCTTAACAAGGCGCGCGAGGCGCTGGGCGACGACGTCGTCCTCGGCATCGATTATCATCATCGGCTGTCGGTGGCCGAGGCGGCGAGCTTCTGCAACAAGCTGGGCCGCGGCGTGCTTGATTTCGTCGAAGAGCCGATACGAGACGAGGCACCGGAGGCCTACGAATCCCTACGTACAATGACCGACATCCCCTTTGCCATCGGCGAGGAATTTGCCAGCAAGTGGCAGTTCCTGCCCTACATCGAGCGTGGCATCCACCAGTTCAACCGGCTCGATGTTTGCAATGTCGGCGGGCTTACCGAGGCGATGAAAGTCGCTGGCTGGAGCGAGGCGCACTATGTGGATCTGATGCCGCACAATCCCCTTGGTCCGGTGTGCACGGCCGCGACCGTGCATCTCGCCGCCGCGGTACCCAACTTCGCCTGGCTCGAGACCAGGGAACCCGAAACAAAGCTGGGCTTCGACAATTCCGACTTCTTCCCCGTGCAACCACGGCTCGACGGGACCAACTATCCGGTCGGCGATCTGCCGGGGCTCGGCGTCGAGGTCAACGAGGAGGCGATCCAGGCGGCGAGCTTTCGTTTTTGGGAAGCACCTCACCTTAAGCGCCGCGACGGTTCTGTTACGAACTGGTAGTTCTCTTTCAACCGGAGTCCACGATGACACATGCTCCCGACATCACGCGGCCGCCAAAACACCTGATCGACGCGCTAAGGGAGATCGGCGCCGCGACGGTTGCCGGCACGCTTGGCCACATGGGTTTTCGCAATCCGCACATGGTCGGACCGGTGGCGCAAAACCACGGGAAGTCGATCGTCGGGCCGGCGCTGACGCTGCAGTTCATGCCACAGCGGCCGGACCTATTCACCGAGGGAGAATACGCCGATCCAGAGACGCAGCTGCATCGGCACGTGCTTTATCACGCACAGGAGGGCGATGTAGTCGTGGTCGACGCGCGCGGCGACATGAGCTCGGGCGTCTTCGGCGATATGATGTCGACGTATTTCAAAGGCAGGGGCGGCGCGGGCATCGTCATCGATGGATGCATGCGCGACCGGCCCAATGTTGAAAAGCTCGATCTGCCCCTATGGCTGCGCGGCTGGACGCCAAATTATCATGTGCAGACCAGCATCTATCCCAATGCCGTCAACGTTCCGATTGCCTGCGGCGGTGTCACGGTGATCCCCGGTGACATCATCGTCGCCGACGACGACGGGGTGGTGGTGCTCCCTGTCGCAATGGCCCCCACGGTAATCGAAGAATCACAGAAGCATCACGATTGGGAGGAGTTCTCGCGAGTGAAGCTCATGGAGGGCGGGCCGTTGCAACGCTACTATCCGCTGCATGACGACGCCCGTGGGGAATACGAGGAGTGGCGCAAAACAAACCGCTTGGAGGACCCGAGTTAGCGCATGGATTACCCTGCGGCAGGCGGCAGACCTTCTGGCGGTAACGCCGGCGTCTACGCAAAAGGCCTCAACAATTGCCGCAAATATTTCTACAGGCTGCCCGTCAATCCGGAGCCCGGTCAGAAGCTTTCCCGGGCGCAGTATCTCGACTACGCGGAGCGCGTCGAGAAAAGCTCGGTCGTGAAGGTCAGCCGCGGACCATGGTGTTCCATCGCTGCTTGAGGGCGGAGTCTATGCCTCTTGGTGGCGCCGATCCGCACCGGTTCAATCGGGGGCCCAGAAACGGTTTTGAACAACCGGATACTGTTCGTGCAATTTCGCGCGGGCGCATGGGTGCAGGTTGCCCCGCTGCTTCGGTGCAACCTAGGTTTGTCCGCGCAGATGTCAGCTTGCCCGCTTTTCGTGGCTATATTCCAAAGCGCGGGCTGACTGCTTTCGGCCCGAGGCTGCCAGGCAGCAATGCGCCGATGTGTGCTGTTTGCGCTGATAGGGATGGCGTACCATCGTGTGATGCCAAGCCGGTGTGTGAGCAGATGCGGGCATCACTAGCAAGTGGAACAATCCGACAGCCGGCGAGTTTCCAAGAGGAAGGGCGATCTGTTTCGGAGGAAGATTAGGATGAAACGCGTCCTTGCCCAAAACGCTGTACGGCTGATGCTGGGCGGCGTAACCGCCTGCCTGCTCATGGTCGTCGAGATTCCCAACCCGGTTGCGCCATTGTCGCTTGTGTCCGAGGCGAGGGCCGCCGATGTTTCCATTTCGATCAGCACATTCTACGATGACCTGTCTTCCCATGGTGATTGGGTTTCCTACCACGGAGCGACCGTTTTCGTCCCGGTCGATGTACCTGACGATTGGCGTCCGTATACCCTTGGACATTGGGTCTATACCGAGCAGTATGGCTGGCTCTGGGTGTCCGACGAGCCGTTCGGCTGGGCGACCTACCATTACGGCCGGTGGGGCTATGCCGACGACATCGGCTGGTACTGGGTTCCCGGCACTCGTTGGGCGCCAGCATGGGTGAGCTGGCGGCGTGACAGGGAGCACATGATCTGGGCTCCGCTGCCGCCGCGCCGCGATCCCGATTTGATTTCAATCGAGGTGACATTCGACACCACGCCGGATTTTTACTGGGTCGTGGTCCCCACCCGCGAATTCCTTGCTGAGGACATTTCTGTCGTCGTTATCCGTGATGAGCCGGAGTTTGTGCGCATTGTCGAGGCGGCCGAGCCGGCCGGCGACGTGACGATCCAGAACAACGTGGTGATCAACAAAGTCATTGATGTTGATGTGATCGAGAAGGAGACGAACCAGCAGGTGACTGTCGTCGAAGTCAGCGACACCGAGACGCCCGAGCAGGCCGGCAAATTGGAAAAGAATACGGTCACGGTCTTTGAAGGTGAAGTCAAGGCCGATCCCGATGCCAAACCAGCTGAGCTCAAAGACATCGAGGAGGTGAAGCAGGTTCAGGCTGGCCGGAAATCAAAGCCGACCGAAGGCGCAGCCACGACCGAACAGGCGCCAGCGACCGGCGAACAGGTTGACCCGGAAGAGACCGCCAAGCCTGAGAAGCCGACGACCGAGGAGCAACCGGCCGCCGAGCAGCAGCAGGCCGAGCCGGAACAGGCGGCCAAGCCTGAGAAGCCGAAGGCCAAGGAACAGCCCGCCGCCGAGCAGCAGCAGGCCGAGCCGGAACAGGCGGCCAAGCCTGAGAAGCCGAAGGC
>NZ_RZSX01000737.1:0-3235 GCF_004023105.1 Mesorhizobium sp. M5C.F.Ca.IN.020.32.2.1
CTCGTGCATCAGCTCGGCGAAGCGCTGGCCGGATGCGCGTTCGAGCAGGATGCCGAGCAGGTCGGAATTGGGCGAGCGGTAGCGAAACGTCCGGCCATGCGGCTCGGCAAGACGCTGCAGCGTCAGGATGAAATCGACCAGGCTTTCGGTGCCGCCACCCGGATTCCACAGCGTCGCACGGCGATAGCGGGCAAAGGCGCTCTCCGGATCGAGATACGCTTCTTCGAAGTCGAGGCTGATGGTCATGTCGAGCACATTCCGCACGCTGGCGTCGCCATAGGCCGAGCCGGCAGCTTCCGGCAGATAGCGGGTCACCGGCGCCTGCGGATCAAAGATCCCTTCGCCTTCCAGTATGCCGGCCAGGATGGCGGTCAGCGACTTGCTGATCGAGAAGATGATGTGGCGCGCACCGAACTGCATATGCGGTGCGAACCAGTCGCCGACGAATTTGCCGCCTTTCATGATCGTCAGCGCGTCGGTATCGGAACACGTGAGAAAGGCTGCAACAGTCTCCGGTCCGCCGGCCAGGGTGACTCGCTCGCCGAGCAGCCCGTCAAGAGCCCGCGCTGACGCCTCACGGCTGGCTGGCACGGCTGCCACGCGTGCGCTCGGCACTAACTCTCCGACATTCTGGAACGACCACCGGCTGAACGGGCTTTCGCGCCAGTTGCCGAGCAGAACTTGGTTGCGGCCAAAGTCATATCTGGTCTCGAACGCGGTCCTGCCGGTCATGCGTTTCCTTCCGGTTTTTGGAACTTAGGCCAGCGCGGCGGCGATCGCGTGCACGGCTTTCATCGTCGCCACCGAATAGGCGATGTCGGTGAAGTCCGGGTAGCTCGAAAGCTTCACCACGACCATTCTCGTGTTCCAGTCGATATGGATCAGCTGCCCGAACACGCCCCGGCACATCAGCGCGCGTGAGCGCGGATTCTCGATCCAGAACTGGTTGCGGTAGCTGCCTTCCGGCAGGCTGGGATTGAAATCCGGCCCATGCCTGCCATTGCGCGTCGCCTCGATCCAGTCGGCCGGCACCACGCCGCCGCCATTGTCGAGGATCAGCTGGCCGAAGCGGCCATAGTCGCGCAGCGTGGCGTTGAAGCCGCCATCGGCCACGGCGTAGCCGGCGCTGTCGACGGTGAAACAGGCGCTTTCATCCGCCCCGAGCTTTTGCCAGAGTTCCTCCGAAACCAGGTGCGCCAGCCGCTTGCCGGTCACCCGCTCCATGATAAAGGCGAGCACGTCGGTCTCGATCGAACGGTATTCGAAGGCAGCGCCATGCGGCCGGCTTGTCTCCTTGAGCCGCAGGATCAATTCGAACATATGCGACGGCCACTCGAAGGCCGGATCGCTGTCCGGCGGCACCGGTTTCCAGCCGCTGGCGACATCGACCTGGCCGATATCGGAATAGCGGTCGGTGTATTCCTCGGAAAAACGCACGCCTGTCGTCATGTCGAGCACGTGCTGCACGCTGGCGCCCGCCCAGCCGGTCGCACCAAGCTCCGGCAGATACGCCGTCACCGGCCTGGCCGGATCGATCAGGCCGCGCCCGACCAGTATGCCGAACACCGAAGCGGTGACCGACTTCGCCATCGACTGCGACAGATGCAGCGTGCGCTCGGCCATGCCGTTGAAATAGCGCTCATAGGCGATTTTGCCGTCCTTGAGCACGAGCAACCCGTCCGTATAGGTTTCGTCGAGCAGCCCGGCCAGCGTCGTCGGTGCGCCCGTGCTGTCGTTCACCGGCAGCGCATCGAGATCGACTTCGGCTCGCTCGAACCGGCGGCGATGGCCATTGCCGCGCCAGACTTCGACAGTCGGCAGAATTTCGCGGATGTGCTGGAACGCCCACCGGTTCCAGGGTCCCCTGTCCCAGTCGAGCTTCGGCGGCACCATCTTGGGCGGCGACCCCTGCATGATCGGCGGCACCGGTTCGCTGTTGCGGTAAGACTGCATGAGAATTTCCCTGCCGCCGCATGCCGCTCTTCCGTTCACTTGGATGAGGAGCGGTCTGCACAGCGGACGAAAAGCCCCCGAATGGGCCTTTCGAGTGACGAACGCCCGACGCCATGGCGAAGGGCAGTGCCGGCAGGCCAGGTGAGGGGCGGCGCGAACGCTGGGAATTCAGCGCTACCCCTCATCCGGCCCTTGACCGCCTTCTTCCCGCTCGCGCGGAAGAAGGCGGAGTGCCGCTATTTCTGAACGTCCGTCCAGATGCGCGTGTAGAGTTGCTGCACCTCGGGCGAGCAAGGGGTGAGGAACTCGCCCGCTTTCTCCAGTTCTGGCGGTACCACCAGTTCGGGCGCATCCTTCATGTCGGCTGGCATGAATGCCTTCGAGCCCTTGATGCCATTGGCATATTTGGCGAAGGCGGAGATCATGGCCGCGTTCTCGGGATCCATGATGAAGTTCATGAACAGCTTGGCGTTGTCGACATTCTTGGCATCCTTGAGGATGGCAACACTGTCCATGAAAAAGGGGAAGCCCTCCTTCGGGTAGCCGAACTTGATGTCGGGGTTCTTGATGCGCGAGCGCATGATGGCGCCGTTCCAGTAGTAGACGGCCGAATAGTCGCCGGCCGGTAGCTTCTCGGTCACGCTATAATCCATGGCCAGCCATTTCGGCTTGGCCTCCACCAGCTTGTCGCGCACTTTCTTGAGCAGTTCCTTGTCGTCCGTGCACCAGTCGCCGCCCAGATACTTGATGGTGGCGAACAGCACGTCGTTCATTTCCGGCGCGACATTGATCTTGCCAACCAGTTCCTTCGGCGGATCGAGGAAGATGGCCGAGGTGTTGATGTCGCCGTCATAGACCTTTGTGTTGACGCCGATACCGGTCAGGCCCCACTGCCACGGAGCCGTATAGTGACGGCCCGGATCCCAGGGAACGTTCACCCAGCGCTCGTCGACATTCTTGAAGTTCTCCATCTGGTCGGGCCGGGCCTCAAGCAGAAGCCCTTCCTTCACCCAGATCGGCACGTAGTTGGCCGACGGCACCACAATGTCGAAGCCATGACCACCGGCGCGTACCTTTGCTAGCGCGGTGTCGTTGGAGTCGTAGTCGGTGATCGTCACCTTGACCTTATAGGTATCCTCGAACTTCTTGATCATCTCGGGGCTGGTGTAGTCGCCCCAATTAAAGATGTTGAGTTCGCCTTCCGCATACGCGCTGCCCGCAAAGGCAAACAATGCGAATACCGCCGTGGCAGCCGTGGTCTTCCATTTCATTGCTATTCTCC
>NZ_RZSX01000738.1:0-3228 GCF_004023105.1 Mesorhizobium sp. M5C.F.Ca.IN.020.32.2.1
GTCTTGCCGTCGGCACCGCCGAGCATGCAGGCAAAGCAGCCGCGATCGGCATCGACGCTGTCGAGCATTGCGCCGCCTTCGCGCACGCGCACGCAGTGCCGGTTGGGGACGTCGGCATACCAGACCGCGCCCTCGGCATCGAGGCAGATGCCGTCGGGAAAGCCGTTGCCGAGGTCGGCCCATCGCCGCCGGTTGGCGAGGCTGCCATCGGCGGCGATGTCGAAGGCGGTTAGCCTGTTGGCGTGCGATTCCGCGACGATCAATGTTTTGTTGTCAGGCGTCACCGCCATCCCATTGGCGAAGGCGATCTTGTCCGCCACCTGCCGCACCGACCCGTCCGGCGCAATGAGCACGATGGTGCCGGGGCCGAAATGCTGGCCAGCAGCCGGCGCGGGTCCGCCGCCATTGACGTAGATGTTGCCGCGCCCGTCGACGACGATCTCGTTCCAAGGGCTCGTTGAAAGACCTCGCAGATCGGCGTGGGTGGCCAGCGTACCGTCTGGTTCTTGCCGCAGCACCAGCCCATCACGCCCGCTGACGACGACCAGGCGGCCGTCCGGCAGCCAGTCGATCGAATAGGGCAGGGTGGCCGGCACGGTGAGCATGACTTGACTGTTGCCCTCGGCATCGACGGCGACGATCTGGCCGGTCCCCCAGTTGCAGAACCAAAGCCTGTCGTCATGCCAGCGCGGCGACTCGCCGAACGCCAGACCGTTCATCACGACATTTACTTCTTTAGCTGCTGATTTCTGCATGGACCGAGAACCTCCAGGTTGCGCGAATCGTCACGGCTAACGGGCCGACGAGAAAGCGCTGTCCTGCCAAGGACGGGCGAGAGTGCTCCGTCCCGACAGGTGAGGGCCGGCGACGGCGGTTTTTTGCGTCACCAGATTAGGATTGGCCGCGTGAACCGGCTCAATGCGCCGTACGCGTCGATCCACCTCTCTCATCGTCCGCGTAACGGCGGCGTCGTCCTCGGCTGTTGTGCATCCCATCGACGGTGAACGGGATCAATAGCCGAGCCGGCCTTTCCTATTGTTGCGTTGCGGCCACAGGGTGTTTCCGCTATTGAGGCCGGACCTGAAACTAGGCTGTTCCCATCCCATGGACCTCGTCGACACGATCAAGAAAACGTTCGTTCCGATCCATCGCGAAGGCTATCCGTTTATCGCCGCCTTCGCAGCGGTGACGCTTTTCCTCGGCTATTTCTCTTCGATCCTGTTCTGGGTCTGCCTCATCCTGACGGCCTGGTGCGTCTATTTCTTCCGCGATCCCGAGCGCGTCACGCCTGTCGACGACCGGCTGGTGGTGAGCCCGGCCGACGGCATAATCACGGCGGTCGGTCCGGCAGTGCCGCCGCGCGAACTTGGCCTCGGCGGCGGCGAGATGACCCGCATCTCGGTGTTCATGGACGTCTTTTCCTGCCACGTGAACCGGGCTCCGGTGCGCGGCCGAATCACAAGGATAGAGCATCGGCCGGGCCAGTTCCTCAACGCCGCACTTGACAAGGCGAGCGCCGACAACGAGCGCAACGGCCTGGTCATCGAAAGCCCCAACGGCACCGTGGCCGCGGTGCAGATCGCCGGCCTGGTGGCGCGGCGCATCGTCTGCTGGGCCGAAACCGGCGGCACGATCGGCATCGGCGAGCGCTTCGGGCTGATCCGCTTCGGCTCGCGTGTCGACGTATTCCTGCCCTCGACCGCAACGCCGCGTGTCGCCGTCGGCCAGACCGCAGTTGGTGGTGAAACCATACTGGCCGAATTCGGCGGCATTGCCGCAACGCCGCTCGTGCGGGTGTCCTGAGCCGTGGGCGCGCCGTTCAAGAAATTCGAGGCGCATGGCGGCGGCGGCCCGCGCATCCGTGAAATCCCGATGCGCATGGTGTTGCCCAATCTCGTCACCGTGCTCGCCATCTGCGCCGGCCTCTCCGGCATCCGCTTCGGCTTCGAAGGCCGTTTTGAGCCGGCAGTGGTGATGGTGCTGCTCGCCGCCTTCCTCGACGGCATCGATGGCCGCCTGGCGCGGATGCTGAAGGCGACGTCCAAGTTCGGAGCGCAGATGGATTCGCTGGCCGACATCGTCAATTTCGGCGTCGCACCCGCGCTGGTGCTCTATGCCTTCCTGCTCGACCAGGCCGGCTCGCCGGGCTGGATTGCCGCGCTCCTGTTCACCATCGCCTGCGGACTGAGGCTCGCTCGCTTCAACGTGCTCGACGAAGAAACAGATCGTCCGCAGTGGCAGACCGAGTATTTCGTCGGCGTGCCGGCGCCGGCGGGTGCCGTGCTGGTGATGCTGCCGCTTTATCTCTTCTTCCTGCGGCTTGGCGTGGAGCCGTCCCGCCCTGCCGCCTTCATCGCCGCCGGTTTCACCGTTCTGGTGGCCTTCCTGCTGGTCAGCCGGCTGCCGGTCTATTCCGGCAAGAGCCTGAAAGTCCCGGGCGACAAGGTGCTGCCGATCATCCTCGGGGTCGTTCTCTACATCCTGCTGTTGATGACCTACCCCTGGTACACGCTGACGGCGTCTGTTGCCGGCTATCTCCTCTTCCTGCCATTCAGCGTGCGCGCCTATTCCAGGCGCGCCAAGCGCGAAGGCGAGAAGGTGCCGCCTTCAGACATCGGCTGACAGACCTGTCGCCAACTCGCTCCGACGATCACCTGGCGCGGGAACCTGCCGGGCATCTTGACCGTTCTGTCTCAGCGGGCGAGGCGTGCGACCTCGCAAAACGCCTCGCCACCGGCCTCTCAACCTGCTGTGCCAGGCGCAGGAGCTGAAGAAGAGTGAGACGAAATGGCTGTTGTCCTCATCGGTGCGTTGCTCATTGTCGCTGGCGTTGTGTACATGGCTGGCGCAGCCCTAAGGCGCGGGCGGCTCAGCGATCCGGCGCCTGTTCGCGCGGCGCCGGATCGCTCGACGCCAAATCTCGCAACGCCAGGCCCGACACTTGAGCCGCGACGACGCGGGCTTGGTTTCCTGGGCCTGTCGCAGAACTGGCCGGGCCTGCTGATGATAGCGGTCGGGTTCATGCTGCTGTTGTCGGTGGTGGTCGTCTAGAGCATTTGCTGCCAAACGTCTTCGCTTGGCGTCCCAGCAAAATGCGTTAAAACAAAGAGTTAGAGCGCGGTTTTGGTCCACCAAAAAGCGCTCCAAGCGTCAAGCTGCCGCGCTGAGCCCCAGTCGGTCAATCGCCAGTTTACGGGTCGCGACATAGTCGGTCTTGCCTGAACCCAG
>NZ_RZSX01000739.1:0-3219 GCF_004023105.1 Mesorhizobium sp. M5C.F.Ca.IN.020.32.2.1
CGGGCATCGATGCCCGCGACATCGCGGTGATCGGCTGCGCCGGCCACGGCAACGGGCTCTACGCGCTGGACCGCGCCGGCGACCCGCTGCTCGGCATCCAGTCGCTCGACACACGCGGCATCGGCATCGTGAGCGAATGGGCGGCCGCAGGCGTTGGCGACCAGACCTATGTCTACTGCCTGCAACGGCCCTGGGCGGCGCAGACGCCGACTCTGCTGGCGTGGCTCAGGCGCCATGACCCGGCGCTTTTTGCCCGAATAGGCACCGTCTTCCTGTGCAAGGATTTTGTCGTCAACCGCCTCACCGGAGCGCGCTCGACCGAGACCTCGGATATGTCGGGCTGCGGGCTTTTGCAGATGCCCGGCCGACGCTACGAGCGTGAGTTGCTGGCCGCCTACGGGCTCGACGATTGCATGGAACTGCTGCCGAACGTGCTGGAGGCCTCCGACATCGCCGGTCAAATCACCCGCGATGTCGCCGCAGCCACCGGCCTTCGGGCGGGCACGCCTGTGGTGGCGGGTCTGTTCGACGTCGTCGCCAGCGCCATTGGTTCGGGCGTCACCAGCACCGGCGCCGCCTCCATCATTGCCGGCACCTGGAGCATCAACCAGGTTATCACCGAAGAGCCGATCCGCGATCCGTCGATCTTCATGCTGTCGACGTTCGATCCGGTGCGTTATCTCGCCATCGAATCGAGCGCCACTTCGGCCGCAAATCTCGAATGGATCGTCCGTGAGTTCTTCGAGCATGCGCCGCCGGCTGGCGCATCGCCATTCGAGATCTGCAGCGAGCTCGTTGCTTCCGTCGGTCCCGCGGGAGACATGCCGATCTACCACCCATTCCTTTACGGCTCGCAGCAGAATGGCAAGGCGCGTGCAGGTTTCTACGGCATCGCCGGCTGGCATACGCGGGCGCATATGCTGCGCGCACTGTTCGAGGGGGTCGTCTTCGAACACCGGCGCCATGTCGAGACGCTGCGCCGAGCGGGAGCGACCGTCAGCCAGGCGGTTCTTTCGGGCGGCGGCTCGCGCAGCGCCATCTGGCCGCAGATATTCGCCGATGTGCTGGACGTCCCGGTGACGGTAGCGCGCAGCCGCGAGACTGGTGCGCTGGGAGCTGCAATTGCAGCCGGGACAGGCGTCGGCCTGTTTGCCGACTTCTCTTCAGGCGCGGCCGCGATGACCGCGCCCGACCGCTGCTACCAGCCCAATAGCGAGATCGCACCGGTCTATGAGCAGCGCTATCGCCTGTATGGCGAAATCAACCAGGCCATGGGTCCGCTATGGGACAGGATGGCAAGCGAACGGATGTCCGATTGACACAGACCGCTGCCGATTTTGGACAATACGACTTCATCATCGTTGGCGCAGGTTCAGCCGGCTGCGTGCTGGCCAACAGACTGTCGGCCAATCCAGCCATGCGCGTGCTGCTTCTGGAGGCCGGCGGCAGCGACCGCTATCACTGGGTCGACATTCCCATCGGCTATCTCTACTGCATGGGCAACCCGCGCACGGATTGGCTGATGAAGACCGAGCCGGAAGCCGGCCTGAACGGTCGTGCGCTCAACTATCCGCGCGGCAAGCTTCTGGGCGGCTGCTCGTCGATCAACGGCATGATCTACATGCGCGGCCAGGCGGCCGACTATGACGGCTGGCGGCAAGCCGGAAATCTTGGCTGGGGCTGGGATGACGTGCTTCCGTATTTCCGCAAGTCCGAGGACCATTTTGGCGGCGCCAACGACCTTCATGGCGCCGGTGGCGAATGGCGCGTCGAGCGCCAGCGCCTGTCCTGGCCAATCCTGGATGCCTTCCGCGATGCAGCCGAGGAACTCGGCATCCCCCGGACGGAGGATTTCAATGGCGGGACCAACGAGGGGTCAGGCTATTTCGAGGTCAACCAGCGGAAGGGCGTGCGCTGGAATACCTCGAAAGCGTTCCTGCGCAGCGTGCTGCGGCGGCCGAATTTGCGCGTCGTGACCGGCGCCGAGACCGAGAAGCTAAATTTCGATGGAGCTTGCGTCACTGGTGTTATTTTCCGAATGGGCGGTCAACTGCATCGTGCGCGGGCAGGCGAGACGATACTTGCCGCTGGCGCGATCAATTCCCCGAAGCTGCTCGAGCTTTCCGGCGTCGGCCGACCTGTCGTGCTTGGCGCAGCAGGAATCCTGGTTCGCCACGCGCTGGAAGGCGTCGGCGAGAACCTGCAGGATCATCTGCAGATCCGCACAGTCTTCAAGGTCGCCAATGCCTCGACGCTGAACCAGCGCTACCACAATCTGTTCAGCCGCGCGGCCATGGGCGTCGAATACGCTATTCGTCGCACCGGACCGCTGTCGATGGCGCCCAGCCAGCTTGGCATCTTCGCCAGAAGCCACCCACGCCTGGAAACGCCCGATCTCGAATACCATGTCCAGCCGTTGAGCACTGACCGGCTGGGCGAGCCGCTGCATCGCTTCCCCGCGGTCACGGTTTCGGTCTGCAACCTCAGACCGGAAAGCCGCGGCACCGTCCACATAGAGGCACCCGATCCGCCGAGTGCCCCGAAGATCCGGCCGAACTATTTGTCTACCGAGGGAGACAGGACCGTCGCCGTAGCCTCGCTTCGCCATGTCCGCCGCTTGATGAAGGCGCGCGCCGTTGCCCGTTTCGCGCCTGAGGAAATGCTGCCCGGTGCACAATATGAAAGCGACGAAGATCTCGTCCGCAAGGCCGGCGATATCGGCACTACGATTTTCCACCCGGTCGGGACCTGCAAGATGGGCACAGGCTCGATGGCGGTGGTCGACGGCCGGCTGCGGGTGCACGGCATTTCTGGCCTGCGCGTCGTCGACGCTTCGATTATGCCGACGATCGTTTCCGGCAACACCAACTCTCCAGTGGTGATGATCGCGGAGAAGGCATCGGAAATGATCTTGCAGGACGCCAGTCAGAAGAAATAATACTCGGTGGCGCATCTGAGCTGACCGCAGATCGGCAGCTATTCGCAGTCGTGCCGCCGCCCGCGCCATCCCGACGCCGGCAGCGCCGAGGAGTCTACTGCGGCTTTGTCGCGCAGATCGCGAAGCGATGTTGAGTGACGCGTTCGAGCGCCTTGGGCCAACTCATCTGTCGAGACTGAGCGCGATGGATCGCGCCCAGTTTCCAGTCGACGACAGGCTGCTCCAACCCGGCTTCGGCCAGCAAGCGCGCTATCTCTTCCGCCCGTGCGCCGCCCGAGAAA
>NZ_RZSX01000073.1:0-12793 GCF_004023105.1 Mesorhizobium sp. M5C.F.Ca.IN.020.32.2.1
GTTGCGCTCGCCCGTGCCGGCAAGGCGCCAAACGCACTGCACAACAATTGTTCTGGCAAGCATGCGGGCTTTCTCTGCACCTGCGTCCACGCCGGCATCGCCCATCGCGGCTATGTCAAATCAGGCCATGCCTCGCAGGAGATGGTACGCGACGCAATGCAAGCGGTGACAGGTGCTGCCCATGATTTCCATCATTGCGGCACTGACGGCTGCTCGATCCCGACCTATGCCGTGCCGCTACGCAGCTTCGCACTCGGCTTTGCCCGCATGGCGACCGGTGTCGGCTTTGAACCCGTGCGCGCCAAGGCCGCAAAGCGGCTGCTTTCCGCCTGCATGGCCGAGCCCTTTCTGGTCGCCGGCACAGGCAGGGCTGATGTTGCACTGATGGAGGCCGCACCCGACCGGATTTTTGTGAAGGGAGGGGCTGAAGGCGTCTATTGCGCGGCACTTCCGGAGCTTGGCCTTGGCATTGCGCTCAAATGCGATGATGGCGCTGGCCGCGCCGCTGAAGTCATGGTCGCGGCATGCATTGCCAGGCTTTTGCACGCCGACAAGGCGCTGGCGGCGAAACTGATCGAACAGGCACATCCGCCCATCGAAAGCCGGATCGGCGCCAAAGTCGGCGCACTCCGCCCCACCGCCGCATTGAGCTGAGAACGGCTTTAGCTCACATGATTGCGCTCGACAGTCAGATGCGCATAGCCGGCATTGCCTGATGAGGCGAGATCGCCGGTCACCGGCTCGGCCCAGCGGTGGCCGACGATCGCGCCGTATTGGGCGCCGTCGATGACATTGTCGGAGATGACCGCCGTCCCGGCGCCCTCGACCACGGTGACGGCGATGCCGGTTCCGGCCTTGCGAATGATGTTGGCGGTAGCGACCACATTGCGCATGAACGGCCCCCAGCCGATGTACATGCCGTAGAGCGGCGCATTCTCGACGACGTTGCCGGAGACCGTGGTATCCGCCTCAACGCTGATGCCGACGCCGAAACCGGGCGCATCTGCAGGGTAGGGGCCGCTGGTCGAGAGGTTGCGGACGATGTTTCCGGAACACACGCCCATGCGGCCGCCCTCGTTGAAATTGACAATGGAGATGCCGTTGGCGGCGCCATCGACGATGTTGTTGCTGACGATCGCTCCCTCGAAGGAGAATTCGGAATAGAGCGCCGTTTCGCCGGACCGCGAACAGGTGTTGCCGGTGATGTGCAGATTGCTGGCGCTGTTGGCGCGGATCGCCGAAAACGCGCAGTCCGAGACGATATTGCCCGAGATGACGACGTTGCCGGCGCGGAACGCATTGATGCCGTTGCCGTTCTGGCCGGTTCCCCCGCTACGCGCCTGAATGCGTTCTACGCGGTTGCCGCTGACGATGGTGCCGTCCTCGGCCGCTTGCCAGCGGTGCACCAGGATACCGCCATTGGCGCAGTCGGACACGGTGTTGCCTGATATCTCCAGGCCGGCGGCTTCGACCGAATAGATTCCCGCGTCGGCCGCGCCCGATATTTCCGAGCGCCCGATGCGGCCCGAAGCGTGCTCGAGCGCCAGGCCGCTCTTGCCGCTGCCTGATATCTGGCAATTGTCGATGACAAGGTGAGCGACGCGGCGGAGGTCGAGCAGGCCTTGCGCGTAGTCGCCCATCCAGCGGTTGGTGCCGTCGAACACCAGCCCGGTGACTTCGATGTGCCCGGCCTGTTCGGCCATGAGCAGATGGCCGTTGCCGCCATAGACGATCCGCGATGCGCCCGGCACGCCGGAAAGCCTGACGCGGCTGGGCAGCGACAGGTTGGATACGACATAGGTTCCCGGCGGCAGGAACACCGGCATGTCGCGGTCGTTTGCGTCGCGCAGCAGCCTGGCGAAGGCCTTGCTCTGGTCGTCAAGCGCGCCAGGCCGCACGCCGAGGTCGGCAGCGTTGATCGAGCCGCGGATCGAGGGATTGTCGATTCCGGGCTGGCTGCCCGCCGCTGCCTTGCCGAGCGAGAGGCCCAGGACGGCAAAGCCGGCGGTTTGTGCGAGAAATTTTCGTCTGTTCAACATCGGCACAGATTCCCAGCGTTCGGCCGTCGCGCGCAGGAATCGTGCCAGACCGGATCGGCCGATCCGGTTTGCCGGCAATAGCTTGTGAAGTCGCCGCGCGAGGCATAAGCTCGACTGATGAGCAGAGCCTTCACGCGCGAAGAGGACAGCGAAAACGCCATCGCCGGCATCGGCGAGCGGCCGATCAGTCAGCACCGCAATCTGGTGACGCAACGCGGCCTGGCGCTGATCGACGCCGAACTGGCGGCCCTGCGTGATGATCTGGCCAGAGCGGAAAAAAGGGCCGACCGCGAGCGTATCGCGCTCATTTCGCGCGACCTGCGCTACTGGACCGCGCGGCGTGAAAGCGCCGAGCTGTCCGTGCCGGAATCGGGCAGCAATTTGGTTCGCTTCGGCATGGGCGTCACGCTGGAAGGCGATGACGGCAGGAAGGTACACTGGAAGATTGTCGGCGAGGATGAGGCCGATCCGGGCAAGGGCACAATTTCCCATGTTTCACCGATGGCCCTGGCCTTGTTCGGCAAGAAGGTCGGCGAAATTGCCGTGGTGAACGGCAAGGAATGGGAGATTGTGAAGCTGACTGCCAGTTAGGCCTCGACCTTGACGACATGATCGCGGAAGAACGCCGCCGCGCCAGCCTCGTCGATCTCGCCGGCCGCGACCATCATGACCAGTTGAATGATGTCCGCCTGCTCGGCTTCGATGCTTAGCCCATTGAAATAAAGAAAAAGATCGGCTGCGGCAAAAGCGGTGCGCTTGTTGCCGTCGACGAATGGATTCTTGGCGATGCCGAAAAGATAAGCGGATGCCAGCTTGCAGAGGTCGGGTTCGCCATAGATCTCCCTCTCCGGTGTCAGCCGACCTGCAGCAGCCGGTCCATCAGCCGATCCGCCGCTTCCGGAATGACCGTGCCAGGCGGGTAGATTTCCGTGGCACCTGCCTGACGGACCGCATCGTAATCCTGCGGCGGGATGACGCCGCCGGCGACGATCAGCATATCGTCGCGGCCGAGCTTCTTCAGCGCGTCCTTGAGTTCGGGAATGAGCGTCAAATGTCCTGCCGCTAGCGACGAGGCGCCGATGATATGCACGTCGTGCTCGACCGCGAGTCTTGCGATCTCCTCCGGCGTCTGGAACATCGGCCCAACGGTGACGTCGAAGCCGAGATCGGCAAAGGCCGTGGCGATGACCTTCTGACCGCGATCGTGGCCGTCCTGTCCCATCTTGGCGACGAGAATGCGCGGCTTGCCGCCGGACTTCTCCTCGAATGCCACGATCTTGTCCTGCAGGCGGTCGACCACGGGATTGTCGCCGAGCGCCTTGCGATAGACGCCGGAGATCGTCTGGACCGAGGCGACATGACGGCCGAAAACCTTTTCCAGAGCCAGCGAAATCTCGCCGACCGTGGCGTTGGCGCGCGCGGCGCGAATGGCGAACTCCAGCAGATTTTCGCCGCTCTCCGCGGCCCGGCTCAGCGCACTCAGTGCGCTCTCGACGGCGCCGACATCGCGCGTGCCTTTCAGCCGTTGCAGTTTCGACAATTGCCGGGCTCTGACTTCGGCATTGTCGATCTTCAGCACGTCGACTTTGATATCCGTCTCGGGACGATGGGCGTTGACGCCGACCAGTATCTGCTCGCCGGAATCGATCCGCGCCTGAGTGCGCGCGGCAGCCTCTTCGATGCGCAGCTTCGGTATGTTTCTTTCGGTTGCGACGGCCATGCCGCCCAGGCTCTCGACCTCTTCGATATGGGCAAGCGCGCGCGCCGCCAGATCATGCGTCAGCCGTTCGAGATAGGCAGAGCCTCCCCACGGGTCGATGATGCGGGTGGTGCCGGATTCCTTTTGCAGGATGAGCTGTGTGTTGCGGGCGATGCGGGCCGAATAGTCGGTCGGCAGCGCCATCGCCTCGTCGAAGGAGTTGGTGTGCAGCGATTGCGTATGACCCTGCGTCGCCGCCATCGCCTCGATCATGGTGCGGATGATGTTGTTGTAAGGATCCTGCGCCGTCAGCGACCAGCCCGAAGTCTGGCAATGGGCTCGCAGCGACAGCGAGCGCTCGTCCTTTGGCAAGAAGTTCTTCAGCATCAGGGTCGACCACAAAAGGCGGGCTGCCCTCAGCTTGGCGACCTCCATGAAGAAGTTCATGCCGATCGCCCAGAAGAAGGAAAGGCGCGGCGCGAAACGGTCGATATCGAGACCCGCCGCGACACCGGCGCGGGCATATTCGATGCCGTCGGCGATCGTGTAGGCGAGCTCGAGGTCGGCGGTCGCCCCTGCTTCCTGCATGTGATAGCCGGAGATCGAAATCGAATTGAACTTCGGCATGTGCTGCGACGTGTAGGAGAAGATGTCGGACACGATCCGCATCGAAGGCTTTGGCGGATAGATGTAGGTGTTGCGCACCATGAACTCTTTCAGAATGTCGTTCTGAATGGTTCCGGCGAGGTCCTTCTGCGCAACGCCCTGTTCTTCCGCCGCCACGATGTAGAGCGCCATGATCGGCAGCACCGCGCCGTTCATGGTCATCGACACCGTCATCTCGTCAAGCGGGATGCCGTCGAAGAGCTGGCGCATGTCGAGGATGGAATCTATGGCGACTCCCGCCATGCCGACATCACCGGCAACACGCGGATGATCGCTGTCGTAGCCGCGATGCGTGGCGAGGTCGAAGGCGACCGACAGTCCCTTCTGGCCGGCTGCAAGGTTGCGCCGGTAAAAGGCATTCGACTCTTCCGCCGTCGAGAAACCGGCATATTGCCTGATCGTCCAGGGCTGCTGGACATACATGGTCGGGTAGGGGCCGCGCACGAATGGCGGCAGGCCCGGATAAGTGTCGAGATGCGGCAACCCCTTGAGGTCACCCTGGTTGTACAGATGCTTGATGGCCAGTCCTTCCGGGGTCATCCGCTGGCCCTTGACCTCGATCTGCGCCCGGCGCGGCGCCGACCAGCCGATTTGGCTAAAGTCCGGGATCATGGCGCTGCTCCGATCGATTGATCGAGGCGGATCGGAAACAGCGGCTCGCACACCGCCACGCCCTCGGTGACGGCAGGCCGCCGCTCCGCCGCCAGCGTTTCGACCGGACGTTCGGTCTTCGAAGGGTGAAGCGTCGTGCCGATGATGGCCCGCTCGCCCGCTTGATAGGCAGCATTGCGGCGGGCGGAGGCCGCCTGAACTCGTTTCTGGATGTGTCCTTGCTGCAGGCTGGACAGCACGCCGCCTTCCGCCTCGATCCGCTGGAATTCTTCCCACGCCGCTTCGCCGAGTTCGGCGGTCAGCGCTTCAACGGCGCCCGAACCGCAAGCAGGGTCGGCGACATGATCGATATGGCTTTCGTTGGCCATGATCAGTTGCGTATTGCGGGCGACACGGCGGGCAAAGCCCGTCGGCAGGCCATGCGCGATCGTATGCGGCAGGATGGAGATCGAATCCGCCCCGCCGGCTGCCGCGGCAAAAGCGGCGATCGTGGTGCGCAGGATGTTTGTCTCCGGGTCCGCCGAAGTCATCATGCGGAAGGAGGTCTCGGCATGGATGTTGGCGGTGGACGCGGCGATCGAACATGCCTCCTGGACCCGCGCCCATAGCCTGCGCAGCGCCCTGACCTTGGCCATCGACACGAACTGGTCCTGGTCGACGCTGAGCGCGAAGCCGATATGGGGCGCCGCATAGACAAGCGGCTGGCGCGCCTCCTCGAACATCCTGAGATAGGAGACCGCCGAAGCCATCATGGTGCCCAGCTCCTGCGCTTCGGTGGCGCCGGCATTGTGGAAGACGCGTCCGTCTGCCTCCAGCAGGACCCCGGGCACGCCCATCGAGAAAAAATGCGCCAGGGACTGCGGCATCGACGCCTGCAGGGCCTCGATCGACATGCGCAACCGGCCGGTTCCGGCAAAGATCGCCGCCGGATCGATACCGAAGGACAGGTTGAGCTTTGCCGGGTCTGACCGGCGCTTGCTCAAGAACGCAACCAGCCAGTCGGCCACGGCGCGGCTCCAGGGATGCGCGTCGATGCGAACCTGGATGCGGTTGAGCGGCACGCCGTCGAGCACGGTCTCCAGCGCCTCGGCAGTCCTCGGCAGGCCGTAGCCGAACGCATTCGGCGCGCCTTCGAAAACAAGCGACAATCCGGTGGCGCCCTGTGCGACGTCTTCCAGGGCCTGGACTTTGGCGCGGCCGATATCCGGATCATCGATACGCTGGCTGACGATCCACGGCGAACTGGGATTTGCCCGCGCCAGAGGCTCTGCGGTGACCGAACGGTCGTAGAGCGGTTCGATGCGGATGCCATCGTTCGTATGGGATACGAGCTTTTCCTCGAAGGATCCGCCGGCCAAGGCTTTTTCCGCAAGGCCAAGCCACCGCTGCCGGTCAGGGTTCGGAAGTTCGGCATCGTGGTTCAAGGCACCGGCGCCCATCCGCTCTCCTCGTCTTCTCGGCCGATAGGCCTGGAACGTCAGTCTACGGTTCCCCGTCCCATATCACAATGCAACACGCGTCCTGCGACAATGAACCGTCAACCGATTGCCAAACATGCGCAAAATCCGCAAGCTCCAAAAACTCAATTTCGACCATGGCCATTGTCGCTGCGCAATGGCGTCATTATACCTGCGGCGAGCCCCGCTACTTTCAATAGACCGGGGCTTCAACACTTCAGGTTTGCGGAGACCGGACACATGGCTGACGATACCAGTATTTTCATAGGAGCCAGCCGAAAGTCCGACGACAGCTACCAGCGCGCCGAAAATCTGCTGCTTCAGTATGGCAATCGTCACGGCCTGGTCACCGGTGCGACCGGTACTGGCAAGACCGTGAGCTTGCAGATTTTGGCGGAAGGTTTCTCCAATGCCGGCGTGCCGGTCTTCTGCGCCGACATCAAAGGCGACCTGTCCGGTATCGCGATGATGGGCACGCCACAGGATTTTCTGGTCAAGCGTGCCGAGCAGGTCAAGCTCGATCCCTATGATTTCCAGGAATTTCCGGTCATCTTCTGGGACTTGTTCGGCGAGCAGGGCCATCCGATTCGCGCCACCGTCTCGGAAATGGGGCCTCTGCTTCTGTCGCGCCTGATGAATCTCTCCGAGGCGCAGGAAGGCATCATGAACATCGCCTTCCGCATCGCCGACGAGGAAGGCCTGTTGCTGCTGGACCTGAAGGACCTGCAAGCGCTTCTTGCCAACATCGCAGAACGCGCCGAAGAAATCGGCGCTCGCTACGGCAACGTGACCAAGCCCTCGGTCGGCGCGATCCAGCGCACGCTGCTGGTTCTGGAACAGCAGGGAGCGACGAATTTCTTCGGCGAGCCGGCACTACGGATCGCCGACATCATGCGCACCACCCGCGACGGCCGAGGCGCCATCAGCGTGCTGGCTGCCGACAAGCTGATGATGAATCCCCGGCTCTATGCGACATTCCTTTTGTGGCTGATGTCGGAACTGTTCGAGGAGCTGCCCGAAGTCGGCGATCCCGACAAGCCGAAGCTGGTCTTCTTCTTCGACGAGGCGCACCTTCTGTTCGATGATGCGCCGAAGGTGCTGATCGACCGCGTCGAACAGGTGGTCCGCCTGATCCGTTCGAAGGGCGTCGGCGTTTACTTCGTCACCCAGAATCCGCTGGATATCCCCGAAACGGTTCTGGCCCAGCTCGGCAACCGGGTGCAGCACGCCTTGCGCGCCTACACGTCGCGGGAGCAGAAGGCCGTGAGAACGGCCGCCGAGACCTTCAGGCCAAATCCCGACTTCGACTGTGCAACCGTGATCACGCAGCTCGGCACCGGAGAGGCGCTGGTCTCGACTCTGGAAGCCAAAGGTGTTCCGTCCATGGTCCAGCGTACGCTGGTTCGCCCGCCGTCTTCACGCCTTGGCCCGATCACGCCTGACGAGCGCCGCAAGCTGATCACTGAGAGCCCGGTTAGCGGGCAATACGACCAAACCATCGATCGTGAATCGGCTTTCGAGATGCTGCAGAAAAAAGCCAAGGACGCTCTCGACGCAGAGGCGCAGCAGCAGGAGAGCGGCCGCTCACGCTGGACTATCCCAGGCTTCGGCGATGACGATTCTGCCCCCCAACCCACCGGCGGCAGGCGGGCACCGGCGCCGCGATCATCCAATCGCCAGACGGTGGCGGAGGCGGCGATCAAATCGGTGGTTCGCTCGGTCGGCTCGTCCGTGGGCCGGGCGATTGTGAGGGGTATCCTCGGCAGTCTGGCAAGAGGGCGCTGACAGTATTGGACCTCGGTTTGAGAATATCCGATGCTCAAGCAAGAGCATCGGGTTCAGAGGTACGCCGGCCGCTCCAGCGCTTTCAAACAGCTCAGAAGATCGAGTCCGAGATCGACCTTGCCGGGCCGAGCAGGATGGATCCATCCGGGACGCCCGCATCAATTGGAATGGCTTTGCGGTCTGCCGTGGCAACCAGTTCGTGACCGACACCGGCGGTAACGATCACCGGCGTCTTGTTGGGCACACGGTCATAAAGGTCGATAATGTCCTGATTTATCAAGCGAACGCACCCAGATGACACCGATTTGCCTATGGAAAACCACTCCGGCGAGCCGTGCAGGCGGTAAAGCGTGTCCTCGTTGCCCTCGAAGAGATACAGCGCCCGCGCTCCGAGCGGATTGGTGAGCCCGCCGGGCATGCCGCCATTCTCGGCGCTGTATTTTGCGTGCTCTGGCTGGCGGGCGATCATTTCGGCCGGCGGCGTCCATTTCGGCCACTTCTGCTTCCACTGGACGACGGCATCGCCAGACCATTCGAAACCGGCGCGACCCAGCCCGACCCCATAACGAATGGCTTGTCCGCCCGGACGCACGAGATAGAGGTGGTGGCCGGACGTATCGACGACGATGGTGCCTGGCGCTTGGCCGGTCGGATCGGGAACGATCTGACGCAGAAATTGCTCGTCGATTTTCTCGTAGGGTATGCCCGGCAGCTCGAACCCACCGTCGCTGACCGGACCGTACATTGTTGCATAGTCCATGAGCGGCGGCTCGACATTGGCTGGCGGCGGCGGCTCGACCGGCCGGCCTGCCGTCGTGGTGCAGGCGGAAACCGCAATCGAGGCGACGCCTAGCGCAGCGGCGTTGAGAAAGCCGCGACGGCTCAGGCGATAGGGGTCGATTTCGGTTGTGGACATCGTTGCCTTTTTTAAGTCTCATATCGAAACAGAACATGAATACGCCAATCAGTACGGCGCGCCAGCCCTACCAATGCGTGGCGCGATAGGCGGTTCCGATTCTGGCCTGAGGGTGGACAAACAAAGGCAAAGCTGTGACGGGTCCGCCCCTGTTGCGCCGAGGCAACAGGCCTACAACGCCGTGCGCCCATTTGGACGCGTAAAGGACGCTGTAGCACTTTTACTTTGCGCATGATCCTTTGCAAATCGAACCCGATTTTTGGGTCATGCGCTAGCCCGCAATTCTCACACTCGATGTGGCCTGCGCCGGTTCAAGAAGCCGGCAGGGCAGGAGCCGCGCGCAGAGCGATGCAGTCCCATCGGGCAAGCGCCGCGACACAGCCTGCGGCTTCTTCAACCGGCCCGGGTTGCTCTTCGGCGGGCAGATACGGTGTGGCGCTGCTCAACCGTAGGTCTCTATACGCTTTTCGCAGGCCGACACCGTATCTGCCGCGCCGAAGAGCAACGCAGGCGACATGGAGTGTGAGAATTGCGGGCTAGCCTCCGGCCAGCAGGCCTTCGAGCGAGGGCAGGATCAGGGCCGGGGGAAAGTCCCGGTATTCCTCGGGCTGGTTGGAACGGTTGATCCAGACTGTCCGGAAGCCGAACTTGGTGGCGCCGGCGACGTCCCAGCGGTTGGATGACTGAAACGACACCGCACCCGGATAGAGACGCCAGCCTGTCGTGACCATGTCGTAGACCGCCGGATCGGCCTTGAAGCGCTTGACGGCCTCGACGGAATAGATGTCGTCCAGAAGCTGGTCGAGCGCGGCCGATTTGACCGCCGCTTCCAGCATTTCAGGCGAGCCGTTGGAAAGGATCGCCAGCTTGGCCCCCGACGCCTTGAGCGCCTTGAGCACGGCCGGCACCTCCGGATAGCAGTCCAGGCGCCAATAGGCGTCGAGCAAGTTGGCCCTGAGGCCCTTGTCCGCGGAGGGAACCTTGCGCAAGGCGAAATCCAGCGCCTGTTCGGTGAGTTGCCAGAAATCGGCATGGGCGCCCATCAGCGTCCTCACCCAGGAATATTCCAGTTGCTTGGCCCGCCAGATCTCCGACAGGAGCTGGCCGTCCGGCCCGATCTGGTCGGCATGACGGCGCACGGCGGCATGGACATCGAACAGCGTGCCGTAGGCGTCGAAAACGTAAGCCGCATGGTGCATGGTGACAGTTTTGCGGCGAGGCAAGGCGGGGCGCAAGCCCAGATTGCAGTTCGCATGCCGCTGGCCTTAACAAATCTCAGCCATTTCAGTTGACGGCAGACGCCAAAGCATCTTCCAATGGGGGGACAGGACAGCTTTTAAAACGCGGAACCAAGCGATGACACTGGCGGCTGCGGCGCAATCCGCGACATGGACCTTCGTGGATGGCAACTGGTATGAAGGCAATGTCGCCATTCTGGGGCCGCGCAGCCATGCCATGTGGCTCGGCACCAGCGTGTTCGACGGCGCCCGCTGGTTCGAGGGCGTCGCCCCCGACCTCGACCGCCACGCCGCGAGGGTGAACGCATCGGCGATCGCGCTTGGTCTCAAACCATCCATGAGCGCCGAAAAGATGGTCGGGCTGACCTGGGACGGGCTGAAGAAATTCGACGGCAAGACGGCGGTGTATATAAGGCCGATGTACTGGGCCGAGCATGGCGGCTATATGGGCGTGCCGGCAGATCCGGCCTCGACCCGTTTCTGCCTTTGCCTCTACGAATCGCCAATGATCTCGCCGGCGGGCTTTTCGGTCACCGTCTCGCCGTTCCGGCGCCCAACCATCGAAACCATGCCGACCAACGCCAAGGCCGGCTGCCTCTATCCCAACAATGGTCGTGCCATCCTCGAAGCCAAGATGCGCGGCTTCGACAATGCCCTGGTGCTCGACATGCTGGGCAATGTCGCCGAGACCGGAACCTCGAACATTTTCCTGGTCAAGGACGGCCATGTCCTGACGCCGGCGCCGAACGGCACGTTCCTGTCCGGCATCACCCGCTCGCGGACGATGACGCTGCTTGGCGAGTATGGGTTCAAGACCACCGAGAAGACGCTGTCGGTGCGCGACTTCCTCGAAGCAGACGAGATATTCTCGACGGGAAACCATTCGAAAGTCGTGCCGGTCACCCGCATCGAGGATCGCAATCTCCAGCCTGGGCCTGTAGCCAAGAAGGCGCGCGAACTCTACTGGGATTGGGCCCATTCGACTTCGACCGGCTGACTGGCGAAAAAGCGAACCGGCGCTTCATTCCGGAGTTGCTCCATATCAATCCAGACCTATGTTAGTCCGGTATCGCACCGGATTTTTCCACGAGGAGTACGACCGATGGCTTTTGAACTGCCTGCCTTGCCCTATGACTACGAAGCCTTGCAGCCTTACATGTCGAAGGAGACGCTGGAGTATCACCACGACAAGCACCACAAGGCCTATGTCGACAACGGCAACAAGCTGGCTGCCGAAGCTGGGCTCGGCGATTTGTCGGTCGAAGAGGTTGTGAAACAGTCCTTCGGCAAGAACCCCGGGCTCTTCAACAATGCCGGCCAGCATTACAACCACATTCATTTCTGGAAGTGGATGAAGAAGGGCGGCGGCGGCAACAAATTGCCGGGCGCGCTGCAAAAGGCGTTCGACAGTGACCTCGGCGGCTACGACAAGTTCAAGGCCGACTTCATCGCCGCCGGAACCACCCAGTTCGGTTCAGGCTGGGCCTGGGTTTCGGTCAAGGACGGCAAGCTGGCGATCTCGAAGACGCCGAACGGCGAGAATCCGCTGGTCCATGGCGCGACGCCGATCCTGGGCGTCGATGTCTGGGAGCACTCCTATTACATCGACTATCGCAACGCCCGGCCGAAATATCTCGAAGCCTTCGTCGACAGTCTCATCAACTGGGACCATGTCCTCGAGCTCTACGAAGAGGCGTAGGCCTAACTGAGTTGCAGAAAAGCCCCGGTAAAACCGGGGCTTTTCTTTTGGCTCAAGATCGGCCGCCCTTTTCCAGCACTGAACGACTGTCGCAAAAAATTCACACAAGCGTGAGGCGAATTTCCGGAATTTTTAAGCCAATTTTGCCGTTATCGATCAGTGCCGACCATCCGAAACGTCTTCACCATGGAGCCAATTGAATGAGAAAGCTTATCCTCGCCATCTCGACGCTCGCCTTCGCCGGTTCGGCGGCATTCGCCGATCCGATCCAGGAGCGCCAGGCCCTGATGAAGGAACGCGGAAAGATCGCCGGCCAATTGTCGAAAGTGGTCAAGGGCGAGGCCGCCTATGACGCCGCGGCCGTGCTGGTGGCGTTGAAGGCGCTGCATGCCAACGCCGAGAAATTCCATGCAAATGTCGAGACCCTTTTCCCGGCTGGCAGCGAAACCGGCGACACCACCGCTGCCCCCAAGATCTGGGAGGATATGGCCGGCTTCAAGGCGCTTGAGGAAAAATATCTCGCCGACGTCAAGGCTGCGGCAGCCGCCGCCCCGGCCGACGTCGATGCCTTGAAGGCGGGGTTCAACACCATAGGCGGCGATTGTGGCACCTGCCACCAGACATACAGGATAAAGAAGAGCTGATCGCGGGCGATGCGCCTGCTGAAAAAGCTCGTCGGCGC